>BFAU01000225.1 GCA_008975185.1 bacterium MnTg04
GTCGGTAACCCGCATCGGCAACGATCTATGGGCCGCCCACTGGCTGCAAAAACAACCCGGGGGGCCCTATGCCTATAACGTCAAGATTTCACTGTCCAGCGACGGCGTGAACTGGCAACCCGCGATCAGTCCACACGATGACGGCACGCCGACTGAACACGGCTTTGTCAGCATGGTCGCGCTGGGCGACACTCTCGGCGCGGTCTGGCTGGACGGACGGAAAACCTCCCAGGCAGCAGGCCACGATATGAGCAAGACGGCCGGCGGGGTCACGACCGACGGCATGGCCCTGCGTTGGGCCACGATCGACGGCGACGGCCAGGTCCTCGAATCGATCGAACTGGACTCTCTCATTTGCGATTGCTGCCAGACCGACCTGGCCAGCCTGAGTGATGGCGTGGCGGTGGTTTACCGCGACCGGAGCGAAAATGAGATCCGTGACATCTGGATAGTCAGGCTCACCGACAGTGGCTGGAGCGAACCCGCCATGGTGGCGAAAGACGGCTGGCAAATCGCCGGTTGCCCGGTTAACGGACCGGCGATCGACAGTCGAAACGACAAGCTGGCCGTCGCCTGGTTTACCGGCGCCGGCGAGGTCAGGCAAGTCAGGCTGGCATTCTCCGACGACGGCGGCAGGCAATTCTCTGACCCTGTCACCATCAGTAGCGGGACAGCGCTGGGACGCGTGGATGTAAGCTGGATAGCCGATGGTCTTGCCGTGATCAGTTGGCTCGATGAACTCGACAAGGGAATAGCCGCGTTGAAAATCAGAACCGTGGCACGCGACGGCGAACTCGGTGAGCCGCAAGAAATTGCCCTGACCGGCAACCAGCGGTCCTCCGGCTTCCCGCATATGCTGCGCGCCGGCAACGACTTGTTGTTCGCCTGGACTGAATCCGGCGAACAGTCGCGCGTGTTGACGGCACGCTTGTCGCTGGCAGAAATTTTCGCCGAGTAATGCCGGTGCAATTTCGCAGCGGCAATCCGGCGCCGGTGCCGGCGACTGTCTGCGTCGTCAGACTCTCGGCGCTCGGCGATTGCTGTCACGCCTTAGCGGTCATTCGTACGCTGCAAGATGCCTGGCCGGATACCCGCTTCACCTGGATCATCGGCAGTACAGAATTCGGCCTGCTGGGCAGCATCCCGGATATTGAATTTCTTGTTATAGATAAATCTCAAGGTTTCAATGGTTTACGCCAACTTCGTCGAAAACTAATAAACAGACGATTCGATCTGTCGTTGCACATGCATCCGTCCATGCGAGCCAACCTGGCAAGTGCGCAGGTAAAGGCCGACCGGCGTTTGGGCTTCGATCGCGCCAGGGCAAGAGACCTGCAATGGCTATTTACCAAGGAGCGGATAAAAGCCCGCAACCGGCAGCATGTCATGGATTCGTTTTTCGGCTTTGCCGAAGCGTTGGGCATAACAGAACGCTCGATGCGCTGGGATATACCCTTGTCCGATGAGGAGCATGAGTACGCTGAAAAGTTAATTCCCGCTGATCGACCGTCCGTCGTGATTTCTCCATGCAGCAGCATGTTGCGAGGTCGAAAACTGAACCATCGCAACTGGCTGCCCGAACGATATGCGGCCGTCGCCGATCATGCCGCCGATCGCTGGCAGGCTACAGTGATCCTGAGTGGTGGAAACTCGGCAGCGGAGAAAGCGATGGCCGCAACGATCGTTGGCGAATGCAGAAACAAGCCAGTGAACCTGGTCGGTCGAACGACCCTGCGTCAATTGCTGGCGATCCTCACCAGGGCAAGCACGCTGATTTGTCCGGATTCAGGACCCGGGCACATGGCAACGGCGGTCGCGACACCGGTAATTGGTCTGTTTGCATCGACCAACCCGGACCGGGCGGCGCCCTACTTCAGCAGAGACTGGTTGATCAACGAATACCCCGGTGCGTTACAGGCAGAATACGGCCTCTCGGTACAAGACGCAGACTGGGGCAAGAGAATTCATTCTTCGAAAGCGATGGAACGGATACAGGTCAGCCAGGTATCGGCGACACTGGACCGATTGCTATCGACATTGAAAGCCGGCCCCACCGGGACAGATATGACGACCGATCAGGTCCGGTGATCGGGCAGGCCCACGAAAGTGCCGCCGTTTTGTTCGCACATTAACCGCATCAACGTAGCGAACCTGATGCCCGTGGTCTGCAGGTGGGTCGGTCTGATGAATTGAACCGGAAAGCCGACCGCATTGATCCGGACCAGCCTGGTCCCGTCACGACTTCGCCGATTGATCTGGCTGACCGTCCTTAACACAGCGTCGATAGAACGGCCGGTAAACTCGTCGCCAAAAACATACAGGCTGATTTTCTTGTCGGGAGAATAAAAGGTTGTGATCGCCTTCGTGATTCCTTCGACAGGGCTCGAATTGCTAAATGCGTTCCATGTACGCAGCCGCTCCAGAATCGCGCGGCGCCGCGCCGGCGTGTCGGGGATCCATTTACCCGCGTAGCGGCTGAACATGAACTGGCCCATATCGTTCATGACCTGTATCCCCTTGACCTGCGGGTATATCTCCAGCGTTTCGCGAAATTTTTCCAGCATCAGGGGCCAAGCGTAGTTATACATGCTGCCGGAGGTGTCAATAATGAAAATGATGTATTCGCTATCGACCGGAATCCCGCCGATTATGTTGTTGTCATTTATCTCCTTGAATTGAGCCTGCAGGCGTCTCATCTCCGCAGTCAGGGACTGCCGCGCATCGGCCAGCTTGCCCTGGATGATATTGCTGATCTCGGCATCCTGGCTTGATGCGACGAACCGCCCCTGGATTTCCGACAGCTCCGCCTGCAGGCGTGCGAGGCGTTGCCGCGCAACCGATAACTGGTCTTCGCGTGAAATCATCTCGCGATTGAGGATGCTGGTTTCGCCGCGAATATCGTAAAGCTGGCGTTCCTTCTCCTCGAGCGCCCCTGCGAGTTCTATCGCGGTTTCTTCAATGATGATCGGCTCAAACACCTTGGTCAAAATCAGCATCAGGATAACCGCGCCGAAACCGCAAGCGATGACGTCGAGAAAAGCGATGCTGATTCCTTCTATGTTTTTGCGCCTGCGCATCAACAGGTCCTACGGCCAGTCTCGTGACGGACTCAGGAACGAGCCACTGGTCGCCTGCGCCAGTTGCCAGTATTCGGACGCGGCGGCCGGGTCTCCCTCCATCGGAAACAATATGATATTGACCGGAATATTGGCGGGCAAGATACGCAGGGCGCGCCTGAACAATCGTTCCCGCTGCCTGCCGGTAACGACGCCTTGTTTCTTGATGCTTTCGCCCTGGGTCGGCAGGCCATCGACCAGCAGGAATACGTTGTCCGGGCGCGGGCTCAACGAGTTGACTACCTGAAACGCCGCATACAGGCTGGTGCCTTTTTCGGGCACCACACGACCCAGGCTCTCGACCGCACGGTTAAGATCGTTGCCGTCTCCCGCGGCCAGCCAGCGGCCGCGGGTCCCTTCGATCAGCGGGGTCGCAGCCGTGTTGAAAGTATAGATTTGAAACTGGCTGCCGGGCGGAATCTGTGCCGCCAGCCAGTCCACCGTTCTGACAGCTCTCCGCCATTTTCTCGCCGCAAGTTTTTGTTCCGTGCGCATGTTTCTTCGGCGTATGACATTGACGATAGTCTCATCGAGCATGCTTGCCGAAGCGTCGAGGAGAATCAGCACCCGCTGCCCACCCATCTGCATCCCGGTCAGATACTGACGGTTGCCTTCGCCTATGAAAGAACGAACATTGTCACCTTTGCGCTCACCCTCTTCAACGCCCCCTTCGAGCCGGCGGCGTTCCTCTTCCTGCGCCTGCAGGTCCAATTTCAACTTGTTGATGCTGTCCTCGGCCGCGAGGGAATCCTGGTCGAGTCTCGCGAGTTCCACGCGAATTCTTTGCAGGTTCTCGTCGACGGTATCGGCAAGACCATCGGTAGCCGTGTTCTTCCGTTGCAAAATCCTGACGGTGTTCTTGACCTGGACAAGATATTCATCCCCTTCAAGAATCTGCTCTTCGATTCTCTCGACCTCAGACAACAACTCGACATTGACCTCCGCCTTGTTCCTCTCGGTCGAATGATTGATGATCAGGAAAACCAGGATGACCGCTCCAAAGCCGCACGACATCACGTCCAGGAAGGCCAGGTTGAATACATTGATCGGTCTCTTCCGTCGCGCCATTTTACTTGCTCAGGCCGATCAGTTGCGCGGTTTCGCCCGGAGAGCCCATGCGAATGACATCGCCGAGGAGCAGCTCCGCGGAACCTTCAACCGCCCGGTCATTGACAAAGGTCCCGTAACTTGAATGATCTTCGACCCGGGTCCGCCCGTTCACCTGTTTTACCGTGCAATGCTGTCGGGACACGCCATCGAGCGTGCCGACCAGCGTGATCGTCCTGCCGGAGGATTTCGGGTCCGCGCCGAGCACCAGCGGCCCCTGGTCCAGCGGATAGGCGCGCGCACGATACAGAAGATGGCTCGGTAGCAAATCATGCGCCACGGAAGCGTTCTCGCCCGACGAGTCCGCAGCTAACGGCAGGCTGGTCAGGAAAGTGACTTCCTGGGTATCCGCGTCCGCCGCATATACCGCGGTCTTGGCAAGCGCCCCACGCGCTGCCGCATTTTCATCCAGCCATCTGAGTTCAAGGCCGGCGATCAGGGCAAGACTGTCCTTCAGGCCGGGGAAATCGGCCAGCCGATGGCTGAGCGCAAGTACGCCCTTGGCGCGTGGCCTGATTTGCTGAACGATTTGCGGATAGACGGACAAACTCGCCGGCAAAAGCTGATCGCCGGTCAACTGCACGGTATAGGATTTTTCGCCCACGTCCATTTCCAGGGCCGCGCTTCCCTGTGCTTCGATATCGGCCAGCCAACCATCCAGCTTGTTGAATAGTTGTTGCTCGGTCCCGGCTACATGCATGGGGTCGAAGCGGGTCTGGCGAACAAAAACGTCGGCGATAATATCGGCCCAGGCGTCCCTGATCGCGGACAGTCCCGTTTCGCAGACGACGAAAACAGCCGAACGTGAAAGCTGCGGACCGACTTGCAATTCAGTCAGTACAAATTTTCCCTGCTGCAGGTCGAGGTGCAAATGCGGAACGTCCGGTTCCAGGGACACGCCAGCCGCAACCGCGGAATCGACCATCCCGCTGACCGGGATGTTCAGATCCGCGGCAATCCCGAGCAACAAACCCATCTGCGCCGGATCCCAGGTGCCCGGAACCACGATGACCAGGCGGCTGTCCGCAGGCCTGCTCAGCTCATGCCAGATATGTTCGAGATGCGCGTGCGCCAGATCCGCGTTGGTCTGAAAGCGACCCGAGGGGTTTGCCAGCGGCTCCTGGTCGAGGCGGCTCCAGAATCGATCGTTGGTCCACAATGGCCTGAGCCTGGAGCTGGCAAATGCTTCCTTGCCGACCACGATATGATTCCCGTCAAGCAGCGCGCAGGCCGGGCTGGCCAACAGCGTTTGCTTACCATCGCTGACGGTAAGGCCGATATCGTTTATTTCCAGTACAAGATCAGACAATGACATCTCCTGAACTAGCGAACCTGCAGGTACCGTATCAGTTGCTCATCGACATAGTTCTGTGAGTCGAGAACCAGGCGCTCTTGCGCTTCCTGCAACTGATGCAACAGAAACATCAGGACGATGCTGATAACGAGGGCGACAAAAGTCGAATTAAAGGCGACGCCCAGCGACTGGGTCACGCCGCTTATATCGCCGGCTACGGCCTCGTTGGCGCGGCCCAGCGCCTGCCCGATGCCACGGACGGTGCCGATAAAACCGACCGATGGGATTGCCCAGGCGAGATAGCGCACCATCGATAACTCGGTGTCCATCCGCTCATACTCCGTATCGCAGATATTTTTTACCGCCGTGGATACATCCTGAATACTTTTGGTCGAGCGGAACCGGTGCAGGGCGGTCAGCAACGCGCGTGGCAAGAGCCTGCGCTGCTGTTCAGGACCCATGGCCTCCAGCGATCTGGCATATTCGCGAGTATCTTCCGGCAGGATGCTCATGCCCTCGCCGACATCAATCAGTTTTTCAAACACAAAGACGCGCTCCTTGCTGGTTACCACCGCCTTGTAGCCCATCAAGGCAAACGCCCAAAGCATCAGGATGAAACAGGTTTCCTGCTCGAAATCCCTGATGATGACGTAGAAGGATCGCGGTGGAACATAATGCGCGTCCTGCTCCATCAGGATTTCCCGCTCAAGCAAGATGGCATCGGCCTGCGGCCTGATCATCGATACATAGGTCGCATGCACGACGATCACCGCAACAATCAGGGAAAATACCTGGTAAAGAAATTCAACTGGCAATCGTCGTGTCATGTCTACCCCTGGTCTGTTCAGATATCTACCGGATAGGAAACGGACAGGTCGCTGGAAATCTCTACGCTGGGCACGAAACTGTCCAGATCATCGATCGTTTGCGGAGAATCCTCCGCAGCAGACGAATCCCCGGCAGGACCGGCCGGGGCCGGTTCTTCCTGCCCCTCCCGTTCAGCCGGTGGCCCGGCATTTTCATCCTGGGCGGCAAGCGGCGGCGCAAAAAGAAAATGTGCCGACGCCAGAGCACCGCAGATAAACAGCCAGCCCTTTTTTCTCATTTTC
>BFAU01000226.1 GCA_008975185.1 bacterium MnTg04
GGTGCTGTCGAATACGTCCAGAAACCAGCGCGCAAACGCGCCGGCATCGTCGGCAAGTCGTCGCGCGTTGGCCGGTTGACTCATCCAGCCACCGACTCTCTTCGCAAAGTCGATACCCCTCATCCTGGGCTGCAAGGCGTCTTCGACGAGGAAATTATCGCGTACGAAAGCGGCCAGGTTTTCTCCGATTTCGTCTTTTCGCCGGGCAATAATCGCGGTATGGGGGATGGGAATTCCCATCGGGTGTCGAAACAACGCAGTTACCGCAAACCAGTCCGCCAGCGCGCCGATCATCGCCGCTTCCGCGAATGCGCTTACATAGGATAGCCAGGCGAAATTTTCCTGGGCCTTGTGGGTCACGACAAATACAGCCGCCATCAACACCAACAACCCCGTCGCCAGGCGTTTCATCGCGTTGAGTCTGCGTATCTTGTCCGGTTCCGTCTGGGCGAGATTCATTCGCCGTCTCCGCGACCCGTTTACCGGGTGGCGGCCTCCTTGTGCCATACCGGGCTCAGATCATGGACCGCGCTGACCATCGCCGTCACGCTGGCCGGGTCTACTTCCGGGTGAATCCCGTGACCGAGATTAAAAACATGGCCCGGTCCATGGCCGTAACTGGCAAGCACTTTTTCAACTTCCTTGCGGATCGCAGCCGGGCCCGCATAAAGAATTGACGGATCCAGGTTGCCTTGCAGGGCGACCCGGTCGCCGGTCAGTTTGCGCGCGTCGGCAAGATCGATGGTCCAGTCGACTCCCAGTGCGTCACAACCGGTATCCGCCATATCGGCCAGACGGCTGCCGGCGCCTTTGGTAAACAGGATCACCGGGATGGTATTGCCGTCTTTTTCGCGCACCAGGTTTTCACATATCTGCCGCATGTAGCGCAGTGAAAATTCCCGGTATGCGGCCGGGTTCAATATACCTCCCCAGGTATCGAACACCATGACGGCCTGAACGCCGGCATTGATTTGTGCGTTCAGATATTCGATCGTGGCGCTGGTCAGTTTTTCCATCAACTTGTGCAGCATCGCGGGTTGCTCGAAAAGCATGCCCTTGATGCGGGGAAAATTCTTGCTGCTCCCGCCCTCGACCGCGTAGGTCGCGACCGTCCACGGACTGCCGGCAAAACCGATCAACGGGACCTGGCCGTCGAGCTCTTCGCGAATAACCCGGATAGCCTGCATCACGTAGCCGAGATCCTGGTCCGGGTCCGGAATCGCGAGTTTCTTGATATCGGCCGCTGTCTGCACGGGCCGTTCGAACCTTGGGCCTTCACCAGCCTCAAAATACAAACCAAGGCCCATCGCATCCGGTACCGTCAATATATCCGAAAACAAGATTGCCGCATCCAGCGGAAATCGGCGCAGCGGCTGCACGGTAACCTTGCAGGCGAGCTCGGGGTTCCGGCACAAGTCCATGAATCCGCCGGCCGCCTTCCTGATCTCCCGGTACTCCGGCAAATAACGACCCGCCTGACGCATAAACCAGACGGGGGTCCGCTCCACCGGCTTTCTCAACAAGGCTCTCAATAACAAGTCGTTTTTCAATTGGCTCATCGAAGGAAAACCCGTCACGCCGCCCCGAAATGGTTGGCGATGTTTTCCTGGATGCGTTCGGCAGCGGCGCGCGGGCTGTCTGCGTCGCGTATCGGGCGGCCGATAACGATGTAGTCCGCACCGTTGGCAAAGGCCTGTTCCACACTGACCACCCGTTTCTGGTCGTCGACCGGACGATTGTCGAGTGGACGAATCCCGGGAACGACAACCAGCAGACGCTGGTCGATGAATTCTCTCAGCCGTGGCGCCTCGAGGCCTGATGAAACCACGCCATCGCAGCCGGCCTCAAGGGCTCTGCGCGCCCTCGACAGCACCAGGTCCTCAACATCGCAGTTAAACCCCAGGTCATCCAGGTCGCCGCGATCAAGGCTGGTCAAAACCGTAACGCCGAGGATTTTGACATCCCCTTTGGCCTCAGCCGCGGCCTCCATGATCGACTGGTTCCCATGTACCGTGGTAAAAGTGATACCGCGATTATTTAGTCGCCGGACGGCTGCGGCCACCGTTGCCGGGACGTCAAAGAACTTGAGATCGACGAAAACCTGTTTGTCCCGCGCTACCAGCCAGTCCAGCAACTCGAAATATCCACCCGCCATCATCAGCTCGAGACCGAGCTTGAAAAACTTCACCGAGTCACCCAATTCGATTGCCAGGGAGCGTGCCCGACCAGCGTCGGCAACATCCATCGCGAATATCAACCGCTGTTCGGGGAGAATTCCGTCACGCATAAAAGGGCCTGTTCCCGCTGCTGAAAATCCGGCGCATTGTATCACCTCACCCGCTCACCGGGTTTCACGAAATCCAGCTCGCGCTGCTGGCCTCCTTCCAGGTATCTCCGTCCTTGTGGTAAATCACCGCGAAACCGCCGCCGCTGAGATACACGACATTCGAATCCTTCGCCTTCGCCCACATGCTGTGCACCCGAATACTGGCGGTGTCGCTATCCGGGAAACTCATTTCAGAAACGTATATGAACAGGAAATCGCCATCCCGGTTCGCCCGGGTCTCGATTTCCGCCTTGGTCAGCAGCAGGATTTCGACACCGTCCAGCCTCGGCCTCCAGTCGGCCGGCAGATTCCGGTCGGACAATACGACCTTCCGCGGATCCGCAAGCAGCCCGTGATCGGGGATTTTCTTCTCGATCAGTGCACGCTCCATTGCCAGGTCGAGAATCCTGGTTTCCCGGGTTTCCGCCGACGCCGCCTGGGGATCGGGCGATCGCTGACCCTGGCAGGCAAGCATCAGCAGCGCAGCAAGAACGATTCCGCAGGTCTTTCTCATCGATCATCTCCTGGCTCAATCAGCCGCTGGTATTCACCGAGGGCAAACCTGTCCGTCATACCGGCGATATAATCGGCGACGGCTCGCGCCCGTATCTCCTCGCCACCGCCCTCGCTATCGGTCCCAAACCGTTCAGACAGTAGATCCGGGTGCGACATGTAGCAGGAAAACAGGCTGCGCATGATGCGATCCGCCTTGTCGGTCATCCGCCTCACCCGTTCATGACTGTACAGTGTCCGACGCAAAAAGCGCTTCAATTCGTGATGAGCCTTGCCGACTCCATCGCTCATCCCCGCGATCGATCTACCGTGTTGGCGAACATCATCTATAGACACCGGCGATACACGATCGAGTTCCTTGCGGGTGTTTTCGATCAGGTCACTAACCACATGGTTGATCATGCAGCGGACTGTTTCGTGAATTACCGTCCTCTCGACCAGCGCAGGATACTCCGCCACCACTTCCCGATAACAGCTATTGAACATTTCAAGCTCGCATAACTGCTCGATACTGATCATCCCGGCCCGCAACCCGTCATCGACATCGTGATTGTTATAAGCGATTTCGTCCGCGAGATTGGCCAGCTGCGCCTCGAGGCCAGGCTGCTGCCGGTTGAGAAATCGCTCACCCAGCTCGCCGAGTTCCCGCGCATTGCGCCTGGAACAGTGTTTCAGAATTCCTTCCCGGGTTTCGAAGCACAGGTTCAGCCCGGGAAACCCGGCGTATTTTTCTTCCAGCTTGTCCACGACACGCAGCGATTGCAGGTTGTGCTCGAACCCGCCGTAGTCCCGCATACAATCATTCAACGCCTCCTGTCCGGCGTGGCCGAACGGAGTGTGTCCCAGGTCGTGTGCCAGGCATATCGCCTCGGTCAGATGTTCGTTGAGCCCCAGCGCAACGGCGACGGAACGGCCAATCTGGGACACTTCCAGTGAATGCGTCAGGCGGGTGCGGTACATATCGCCTTCGTGATTGACGAAAACCTGGGTCTTGTACATCAGGCGGCGGAACGCGCCGCAGTGAATTATGCGGTCGCGGTCACGCTGAAATTCCGAGCGTGGATGGGCTGGCGGTTCCGGATACACACGGCCGCGGCTCCGGTCATCGTGGGCAGCCCAGGGCGCGAGCCCGGACCCGGAAGCCAGGCTCGGCATCAGCGACAGTACTCCCGCATCACGGACTCGGGCAAGGCCGGATCGAAGCTGTCGCAAAGCACGACGCTGCCAGGCTTTTCGGGCAACACCAGCGTCAGCTTTCCGGACAAAACCTTCTTGTCCATTGCCATCACTTTTGCCAGCTTGCCGGGGTCCAGCCCTTCGATGCCGGTCGGCAGCCCGCACCGTTCATTGAGATCGAAGATTCGCTGTACCAGCTCCGCGTCGGCCAGGCCCACCCGCACGGCTACCTCGGCAGCCAGCAGCAAGCCGACCGCCACCGCCTCGCCATGCAAATACCGGTAACCCGATTCGGCCTCGATCGCGTGGGCAAAACTGTGACCGAGGTTCAGCAACGCGCGCGATCCGGTTTCTTTTTCGTCCTCCGCCACGATTCGGGCCTTGATCCGGCAACTTGTTTCAATCGCGTGGGTCAGCGATTGCCGATCGCGCGCCAGCACCTCGCCGGCGTGACTTTCCAGCCAGCCAAAAAAAGTTTTGTCCGCGATCAGCGCCGATTTCACGATCTCGGCCATCCCGGCTCTCATCTGCCGGTCGTCGAGCGTATCCAGCGTTGCGAGGTCGGTAACCACACCGATTGGTTGGTGAAAAGCGCCAACCAGGTTTTTCCCGCCCGAATGGTTGATCGCGGTCTTGCCGCCAATCGCTGCATCTGCCTGGGCAAGCAAAGTGGTCGGACAAATAACATGGGCGATGCCTCGCTGGTAGCAGGCAGCCGCAAAGCCCGCGATATCCGAAACGACGCCACCGCCCAGTGATACTATCGTGGCGTCGCGATGCATGCCGGATGCAACCATTTTATCCAGCAACACCGAAAAATATTCCAGATTTTTGAAACGCTCACCGTCGGGGAGCTCATATTTGGAAATCTCAAACGCCACCAGCGCTTTTTCCAGCGCAGCCTCGTGCATAGGACCGACGGTCTCGTTGCTAATCAAAAAAACCTGCTTTCCCGCCACCATGCCCGCGACCAGATCGGGATCACTCAGCAGGCCGCGGCCTATATGGACGGGGTAGGACCCGCTGGCCGCTTCGACCGTCACTGTTTTCACAGCTGCATCACCTGTCGCCCTTGACCCAGCTTACGATTTCGCCGGCAACCGCCGGTACTTTCCGGCCATTCGTATTGATCGTCAGATCGGCCATTTCCTCGTAGATCGGCTCTCTTCGCAGGGCGATTTCCGCCAGCGTTTTTTCGGGGCTGTCGCCATCCAGCAAAGGCCGGTTGGCAATCAATCTCGTACGCCTTAGCTGTTGCGTGATGCTGGCGCGCAGGTAAACCACCCGCCCCCTTTGCGACAACCTGCGCCTGTTCTGCGGATCGAGCACCGCACCACCGCCGGTCGCCAGTACGATGGATGGCAGTTGCGTCAGGCGTTCGATCGCCACCGCCTCGCGCTGGCGAAAACCGACCTCTCCTTCTTTTTCGAAAATGAACCCGATATCGACGCCGGTCTGTTCCTGTATTTCAAGATCGGTATCGTAAAACCGCAACCCCAGTTCCTTGCCGAGCCGCCGCCCGACCGCGGTCTTGCCGGCGCCCATCGGGCCAATCAAAAACAAACTGGAAGTCATGGTATTGGCATATACGAAAAAAGATACATGACAAGCTTAACTGTATACGAAGCCCTTCGGCTACTCGCACACCGGGGTTCTTCCTTTGCAACAGGCTCACCCGAGGATACAAGCCCTGCCGGTAGCCGCCGGCCCGATGCCGCCGGCGACAATTCCGCTGATACCGGCCATTCGACCGTTCGTCCACAGGAGCAAACCTGCTGACAGGCCGATCAGCATCCCACCGAGCGCTGCTGAAAGAGGTGTAAATTCAGGCATGAGAAAGCTTAAAACCGGTTCAGTGGAAGTTTGAGATAGCGGATACCGTTGTCTTCAGGCTCTGGCAGTGCGCCCGCGCGGATATTGACCTGGATCGACGGAAGAATCAGCGCCGGCATATCGAGCTGAGCATCCCTGGCGGTACGCATCTTTATGAACTGATCGACGTCGCTGGACTCGTTGACATGAATATTGTGTTTTTTCTCATTGCGGATCGTGGTCACGCAGCTTTTTTCACGACCGGCCGGCGGATAATCGTGGCAAAGAAACAAGCGCGTGTCGTCGGGCAATTCGTAAATCCTCTGGATGGACCGGTAGAGGAGGCGAGCATCGCCCCCGGGGAAATCGCAGCGCGCGGTGCCGAAGTCCGGCATGAACATCGTGTCGCCAACAAAAACGGCACCGCCAAACACATAAGTTACGCTGTCGCTGGTATGCCCGGGGGTGTGCATGACGCGGCCACGGATACCCCCGATCCGGATCTCCTCGCCGTCACCGAACAGATGGTCGAACTGGCCCCCGTCTGGCCGGAAATCGTCCTCTGTCAGGTTAAAAACTTTCGCAAAGGTCTCCTGTACCGTGGTGATCCCTTCCCCGATTCCTGTCTTCGCACCGAGTTTTCCGCGCAGATACATCGCGGCGCTCAGGTGGTCGGCGTGCGCGTGGGTCTCGAGGATCCACTCTGCCTCGTACCCATTTTCATCGAGCCACGCGATGAGCCGATCAGCCGATTCGGTACCGGTACGCCCGGACTGGCAATCGAAATCGAGCACCGAATCGATGATTGCGGCCTTGTTTGAGTCGGGGTCAACCGCCACATGGCTGAATGTCGAGGTCGCCTCGTGGAAAAAGCTCTCTACTTGAATCTGCATTTTGCCGCCTTTGCGTCCGTGTCCGCTGCTTATGCAACGGCTGTCCGCCTGTATCTGTTTTTTTCCCGGCATATCGTAAGCGTCGTTATCAGCCAGAGTATTATCGGCGTTTTTAGCGGTAAATTGCCGAATGCCTGCCAGTGGCTGGAAAAATCAAAAAATATGCCGCGGTCTTTCTGAGCCCGATGGCGATTTACCTTCTCTGGTAACGGCTCCGTGGCCCACTCTGGCAGTTTGTCTGACTTTGGCCCGCCAGGCCAACAAAAAAGCCTCCCGCAACGCGGGAGGCTTTAAATGTCATCGCTGATTCCGGAAGTCAGAAGGCGCTGGCGCCGTCGCGAAGAATCTTCGGCGTAATGAATATCAGCAACTCGGACTTGTTGGATTCGTTTATCGTTGACTTGAACAGGCGGCCGATGATCGGGATATCTCCAAGTATCGGCACCTGGACGACGACTTCACGGTTTTCGGTCTCGTAAATACCACCAAGAACCACGGTCTCGCCATCGTTGACCAGGACCTGCGTTATCACCTCGCGGGTATCGATACTCGGGACGAATCCGCCGGTAGCGCTTGCCACGTTTTCACCCACGCTGTCCTGGTTAACCTGGAGATCCATGATAATCCGGTCATCAGGCGTAATCTGCGGTGTTACCAGCAGTCTGAGTACAGCTTTCTTGAACTGGGTTGTCGTGGCTCCACTGGACGATGATTGCTGGTAGGGAATCTCGACACCTTGTTCGATGCTGGCTTGTTTCTGATTGGCGGTAACCACACGCGGCGTGGAAATGATTTCGCCACGGCCTTCCGCCTGCAACGCGGACAGCTCGAGATCGACAATAAAGTCATTGTCCAGGATCGCCAGCGCTATCGAGCCGGCCGGGCTGATGACCGGCAGATTGACATTAAAGCGATCGGTGATCGACGGCGCTTCGACAGGAAAGGGTTGTCCGGTAGTCTGGATATTATCCAGCGCGGAATTGACAATCGTTCCGCTACCCGCGGCGGTGCCTGTGCTCGTGATCAGACCGCCACTGCCAAAATCGTCTACATAGGTCACCCCAAAGCGCGCGCCCAGCTCCTTGCTATAGTCGTCATTTACGGTGACGATGCGCGCCTCGATCAGAACCTGGCGAATCGGAATATCGAGTATCGCGACCATTCTGCGAATGTCGGCTAACCGTTCCTCCGTATCCTGCACCAGCAAGGTGTTGGTCCGCGCATCTACTGCAACGCTGCCGCGCTCCGAGAGCAGGGAATTCTCGGCGCTGGACCTCATCAGTTCAGCAAGATCGCTAGCCTTGGCATAGTTGACCTGTACGAATTCTGCACGCAGCGGTTCCAGTTCCTGGCGCTGTGCATAGGTTTCCAGTTCCTGGCGTTCGCGCGCGGCAATCTCGTCTGCCGGCGCAATCAGGATCACGTTACCCTGTTGACGCATATCCAGGCCCTTGGTGCGCAATACGATATCCAGCGCCTGGTCCCACGGAACATTCTGCAAACGCAGCGTCACGCTTCCCGTTACGGTATCGCTAACCACCATGTTCAGGCCGCTGGTATCGGCGAGCAATTGCAGGACCGCACGGGTTTCGATGTCCTGGAAGTTCAGCGACATGCGTTCGCCGACATATTCTTTCTCGATTTCCGGAACAAAAGCATCGTCTTTTTCAGCAGCCTTGCTGATCTCGACGGTAAAGACGTTGTCGGATTGGTAGGCGACTTCTTCGAAATCACCCATGGCCGCAATAATCAGTCTCGTGTCGTTGCCGACTCTGAGCGTATCCACCGATGCAACCGGCGTCGCGAAATCCATTACGTCCATGCGGCGAAGCAGACTGTCAGGAAGGCTGGCGCCCTGAAAATCGACCAGGATCAGGTTGCCCTGCTGGCGCAAATCTATAGCTGTGCTGGGGTCGCTCAGGGTCACCATAATACGGCCCGCACCATCCGGGCTGCGACGAAAATCGATGCTTTCTATACTGGCTGCAGCACTCGGACGGCCGGCTCGGGTTGAACCACTGGCAAAACTTGCGGCCTGGTCCGCGCTTCCCGCAACCCCGAGAAGAATGATAATGCTGTTGCCGGAAACGCGTGTCTCGTACGGCACCAGCGCATCCATATTCAGGACGACCCGGGTCCGGCCGCCAGCTTCAGCGGTTACCACGGAATTGAGCGGTCCGATCCCGACATTGGTGCGCCGCCGATCCATATTCAGGCTGGTGCCCGGCAAATCCAGTGCGATACGCGCCGGGTCGTTGATCGTAAAGCTTAGCGGCTCGGGCGCCGCCCCGCTCAGTTGCAGTTCAAGTTGCACTTGCTGTCCGGGCAAGGTAACAACCTTGATATCTTCCAGCTGAACTGTACTTTGCGCCGCCGCAGGCAGAGCCAACAGACAGACCAGCGCGGCAATTATCCATTTGCCTGCGTAGCGTCCCAATCCATTGCCACCGTGCAAATCACGTGTTGGCAGATTCATGAACTTCATTTCTGTCTCTCCCTGTAGTCTCAATCACTCAGCGCAACGGCGGCCGGCCTTTCGATATAGCCGCCGAGGCCATCTGAAATGATTTCAAGCAATTTGATTTCAACATCGGTAATGGACTTGATTTGCCCGTCGTTCTGGCCAATGTAGGCGCCAACTACCACCCGATGAACGAGGCCGTTGCTGGTTTGCAAAAGCCCATGCATCGTTCCGCCCAGCTCGAGCGTGCCAACCATATTCATGGAATCCAGCGGAAACTGTTCCAAAAATTCTTTGCTGCGGCTCACGATCGGACTGATCGCAGAGCCTGACGCATTGCGGACCAGCACCACCGGCACATCCGGCATAAACGGCGATCGCGCATCATCCGCCTCGTAGGTAAAAGTGTCATATGGCTTGATCTGCGGGAGCGGTTTGATCCGGCCACCTGGCTTATCCAGGGTTTTTTCAATAAAAGCCTCCAGATCCGCCGTCCCCCCGGTGCAACCAGACAGCAATCCAGCGGCGGCGATAACCGCAAGCATGAACCCTGTACGCATACCTGTATTCATGACCATCAGGACTCCTCTTCCAGGTAGCGGTAGGTCTTGGCGGTCACGTCAAGCACCAGATTGTTTCCACCGGTATTTTTTTCAGGCTGAATCAATACGTCGTGCAAGGTGACTATGCGCGGTAAGGCAGCGATGCCACTGACAAACTGCGCGAGGTCGTGATAGCTGCCCAGCAGGCGGATTTTGATCGGCAATACCGCGTAAAAATCCTTCTTGATTTCGCTGCTGGGCTGAAAAAGTCTCTCTTCGAGACCGGCAGCCAGGCCGGTCTGGGAAATATCGACGAGAAGGCTGGGGACTTCGGTCCGGCTCGGTAACTGGCGCAGCATTGCGCCAAAAGAAACTTCCATTTCCTTGAGTTGCGCCTTGTAGGCGTCTAGATTTGCCGCTCGCTTCTGCTTGGCCACGAAGGTCTGTTTTCGCTCTACTTCTGTCGCCTCGGCCTGCTCAAGCAACAACGCCTTGGTTCGGTATACAAAATAATACGAACCGCCGACACTGACCGCGACAAAAATAACCGCGATCAATACGGCTCTGAACAATAACGGCCACCGGCCGATATCATTGGTGTCCAGGCTTTGCAGCTGTTCTATGATATTCATAAGCTACCAGCCTCCACAAGCCCGTCGTCCTCTTCCTCAGTCGAAACCTGCTGTGCCGTCAGCCCGAACTCGGCCTTTTTCTTCGGTCCGATTTCGACAGTTTCAATAACCTGCAGACCGGGATTCTCCAGCCATTCCGAAACGTCAATATTTCTCATATAAGCGGAGACCCGCGTCGTTGACTCGGCCACGCCCTTGATTTCCAGGCGCCGGTTGCTCTGTTTCAAGGACGTCAGATAAACGCCATCGGGCAAGGTATGGACCAATTCGTCAAACAAGTGTACGACTTCCGGTCTGCTCTTTTGCAAGCGTTCGATGATTTCCATGCGGGCCAGCAGGCGCTCTTTTTGTCTCTCCAGGCCCTTGATCTCTTCGATTTGCTCGTCGAGCAGGGCGATTTCCTTGTCCAGGATGCCGTTTCGATGGTTCTGGTAGCGGATAAAGCGGTCAAAGGTCCAGCTGACCAGCATGATCGTGACTATGCCAATCAGTACCGCGCCGGCTGACGCGACCAAAAAATTCTGTTGGCGCTCTTTGCGCTGATCTTCGCGCCAGGGAAGTAGATTAATTCTCGGCATCTTAGTCGAAGCTCCTCAACGCCAGTCCGCAAGCAGTAAGCAACGCGGTTGAGTCCTTGACCACGCCAAGCGATTTCGCCCGCGAAGACAATTTCATCTGACCGAGCGGGTCGCCTATTTCGGCAGGTATGCCCACTCGCGAAGCGATCACGTCGGCTACCCCCGGGATATTGGCGCAACCACCGCAGACCAGTATCGATTCGGGCTGTTCGCGGCCGCTTCCGGAAGCAAGGAAAAACTGCAAGGAACGGCTGACCTGCAAAGACATTTCGTCCATGAAAGGATCGAGCACTTCCGGCTGGAAATTGGATGGCAGACCACCCTCCTTCTTGGCCCGTCCCGCTTCTTCCAGGCTCAGGCCGTAGGTTCTCATGATTTCTTCGGTCAGTTGCTGGCCGCCGAAAGCGAAGTCACGCGTATAAATGACCCGCAGGTCCCGCAAAATACTGAAGGTCGTACTGCTGGCGCCAAAGTCGACGACCGCGATCGTATGATCCATGCCGCCGTCCGCCATTTGGTGGGTCAGCAGCTGACAGGAATTTTCCAGCGCGAATGCCTCGACATCGACGACCCTGGCAATAAGGCCCGCGGCTTCGACCGCCGCCTGGCGTTGCTCGACGTTTTCGTTGCGCGTAGCGACCAGCAAAACATCCAGCATTTCAGGGTCCTTGGCCGATTCGCCCTGAACCTCGAAATCGAATGAAACCTCTTCCATCGGGAACGGTATGTACTGGTCGGCCTGCAGTTCAACCTGGCCTTCCATCTCCGAGTCGTTCAGCGAACGCGGCATCTGGATCAACTTGGTGACCGCCGCGTCGCCTGAAATCGCGATCGCACATTCTTTATTGGAGGTTCCGGAGCGCTTGACCGCCCGTCGAATGGCCTCGCCGACCGCCTGGGCGTCGACTATCGCCTTTTCGCTGACCGCGTTATTGGGCGTGGGCTCGGCAGCATAGGAATCGACCTTGTAATTACCGGCAGAACCGGACAATTCGATCAGCTTCACCGAGGACGTAGTGATATCCAGACCCAGTAGGGGCTTGTTTTTTCTGCCAAAAAACACAGCTTTTCCTTTTTAGCTCCGTTACTTGCAGGTCGAAGATAGACCAGCACATTAAGTTATGCAACTGGCAATATCCTAGAGCATCCGCCGCCATCTGAACGTGACTTTGCTCACATTATGACAAAGACCGTATCGTCGCCCATCCGGTCCAGCCCCTGACGCAGGCTGCGGTATACTCCCGCCTCGGCCAGGGTCGGTCACCCACCGAACAAACGGCGGGTTCGTGCAGAACATTACGCTTGATTACCGGCCGCGAGCGAATGAGTCCTGGGAAATGCCGGGCGGCCTGGTAGAAGTCGGAGAAAGCTCACTGATTCCTGACCGGCAACCCCGCTGTCTTAGGCTGATTCCTTTAGACCGGTGGCTTTGCGTCCCCACCTTTCAGTGGGTTTGCCTGCATTATGCGGCCTTAATATGCATAATCAGCCGTTGCAAAGCAAGGACTTAAGCCAGTTACTTAGCATGAAACTTTATCAACGAATTCTTTTCCTGGCCGCCAGTGCGGCGATCGTCGGCAGCTTCGTTTTTTTCATGGCGGGAGTCTCCGCATACCTGTAC
>BFAU01000227.1 GCA_008975185.1 bacterium MnTg04
TTTCCCTCGCCGCCGCCGGCGATCTCGGCTATGCCAGCACGGTTGCCTGGCTCGCGCGTCCGCTCAATGCTGTGTTGCTGTCAGCCTTCGTGCTGACCTTGCTCTACCATTCGAAGCTCGGTGTGCAGGTCGTGATCGAGGACTATGTCAGTTCGCCCAGGTTGCAGGCGGGCAGTCTCTGGTCGTCCCTTTTTATCCACCTGCTGCTGGCGATGGCCGGTGTGATTTCCATCTTGCGCATCAGTGCCGGGGGGCTTTCGTGAGTTCGGATTACGAATTCGTCGATCATCACTACGATGTCGTTGTGGTGGGGGCTGGAGGGGCAGGCCTCAGGGCCACGTTCGGCCTGGTCGAACAAGGCCTGTCTGCCGCCTGCATTACCAAGGTGTTTCCGACGCGCAGCCACACCGTCGCGGCGCAAGGCGGGATTAGCGCAGCGCTTGGCAATATGGGCGAAGACGATTGGCGCTGGCACATGTACGACACGGTCAAAGGGTCGGACTGGCTGGGCGACCAGGATGCCATCGAATACCTGTGCAAGGAGGCGGCGAACGCCGTTATCGAGCTTGAGCATTACGGCGTGCCATTTTCAAGAACCGAAGACGGGCGAATTTACCAGCGGCCATTTGGCGGCATGACCACGCATTTTGGCAAGGGCACGGCACAGCGCACCTGCGCGGCCGCCGATCGAACGGGCCATGCGATGCTGCACACGCTGTATCAGCAAGCGCTGAAACACGATGCCGATTTTTATATCGAGTATTTTGCAATCGACCTGATCATGGAGAACGGTGAGTGCCTGGGCGTGGTCGCCTTGTGCCTGGACGATGGAACTTTGCACCGGTTTATTTCCCGGCAGACGATCCTCGCGACCGGCGGCTATGGCCGCGCCTACTTTTCCAGCACATCCGCGCATACTTGCACCGGCGATGGCGGTGGCATGGTCTTGCGCGCCGGTCTGCCGTTGCAGGATCTTGAATTTGTCCAGTTCCACCCGACCGGCGTATACGGCGCCGGCATGCTGATTACCGAAGGGGTGCGCGGCGAGGGGGGTTATCTGACCAACTCCGCGGACGAGCGCTTCATGGAGCGTTACGCCCCCAACGCCAAGGACCTTGCCAGCAGGGATGTGGTCAGCCGCTCGATGACCATCGAGATTCGCGAAGGCAGGGGCGTCGGCCCTGAGAAGGACCACATTTTTCTGCATCTGGAGCACCTGGGTCCGGAGGTGATCGAGGAGCAGCTACCCGGTATCGCCGAGACCGCAAGGGTATTCGCCGGGGTCGATGTGACGCGTGCGCCGATCCCGGTTCTGCCGACCGTGCATTACAACATGGGCGGTATACCCACCAATTTGCATGGCGAGGTCGTGACAAAATCGGGCGACGACGCCAACACCCTGGTGCCCGGCCTGATGGCGGTCGGTGAGGCAGCGTGCGTCTCGGTACACGGGGCGAACAGGCTGGGCTCGAATTCGCTGCTCGATCTGGTGGTGTTCGGGCGGGCCGCTGCCCGGCGTTGCGCTGAAACCCTAAAGCCAGAATCGCGGCGCCGGCCGCTGGCGGATAATTCCTGCGGCCACATAGTCGAGCGCCTGGACCGCTTGCGCAACGCCAATGGCAGTTCACCGACGGCGGATATTCGCCTGGAAATGCAAAAAACCATGCAGAATCACGCCGCGGTTTTTCGTACCGGCGAAGTCCTGCGGGCAGGGATCGAAAAACTGGAGCAGGTGTGCCAGAGTTATGCCGATGTTCGCGTGCATGATCGCTCGCTGATCTGGAACACCGACCTGGTTGAAACCATGGAACTGGAAAACCTGCTGTTGCAAGCCAAGGCGACAATCGAGTCGGCCGCGAACCGGCAGGAGAGCCGCGGGGCCCACGCGCGCGAAGATTTTCCCGAGCGCGACGATGAGAGCTGGCTCAAACACACGCTTTGCTGGGTTGCCGGCGATGGCGCGGTCCGGCTGGACTACCGGCCCGTCCAGCTCGAGACGCTGAGCGATGAAATCGAATCGATACCGCCGATGGCGAGGGTCTATTAGGCGTTTGAACCAAAACGGGACTGACGGGGAGCATTCATGGTTCAGTTGACACTGCCGGCAAATTCAAAAGTGCGCAAGGGCGAGACCCATAGGGCGGCCGCTGCGGCCGGCAATGTGCGTCGTTTGCTCGTTTATCGTTACGATCCAGACAATGCAGACAATCCTCGCATGGACAGTTATGAAGTGGATATGGACAGTTGCGGGCCGATGGTTCTGGATGCGCTGATCAAGATCAAGAATGAGATCGACCCGGGCTTGTCGTTTCGCCGCTCGTGCCGGGAGGGCATCTGCGGGTCCTGCGCGATGAATATCGACGGCACCAACGAACTTGCCTGTATGCAGGCGATAGATGATTTCAAAGGCGACATCAAGGTTTATCCGTTGCCGCATCTGCCGGTAATCAAGGATCTGATCCCGGACATGAGTAATTTCTATGCACAATATGCATCGATCAAGCCCTGGCTGCAGAGTCGTACGCCGCCACCGCCGGGCCGCGAACGGCTGCAATCGAAGAATGACCAGGAAAAGATTAACGAGCCATCGGCCTGTATTCTGTGTGCTTGTTGTTCGACGGGTTGTCCGAGTTACTGGTGGAATGACGATCGTTTCCTCGGCCCGGCGACCTTGCTGCAAGCCTACCGCTGGCTGGTCGACAGTCGTGACGAGGCAACCGGCGAGCGGCTGGATCAACTCGAGGATTCGTTCAGGCTTTATCGTTGCCACACGATCATGAACTGCACGAATACCTGCCCGAAGGGGCTCAACCCGGCGCGGGCGATCGCCGAAATCAAGAAAATGATGATTGAACGCCGGCACTGAAAAGGCATCGGTTGGCATGACGGAACACGATGATGCCCGGTCGCGCTGGCGCTGCCGCCGTGGGATGAAAGAGCTGGATATTCTGCTCGAGAGATTTCTGGAATCCAGGTTCGCGGCGATGGATGGCCGGCAAAAAGCCGTGTTCTCGGATTTTCTGAATCTGTCGGACCCGCAACTGGCGGACTTTTTACTCAATGGCGTGGTGCCGGCCGATGCTGACTGCAAAGAACTCGTCGAACAGATACTCTCCTGTACTCACGATTGAACCGGGACCGGTTCAGCCCATGGCGGTCTGGCTCGCCGTGGGGTCGTTGCTGGCTGGCGCGGGGCTGGTGTGCAATTCGCTGCCGGCGATCACGAAATTGATGGCGGGGGGGTTCCTGCTGGCGGGGTTTTGCCGCGAATGGCGTCATTGCGTGCGCGGAACAAGCCT
>BFAU01000228.1 GCA_008975185.1 bacterium MnTg04
CCATGGACTCTCTCATGATTCGCGGAAGATCGCCGAATCTGATCTCGCGAAGGATCACCACATCGATAAAAAAAACATATAAAGCCGTTACCGCTGCGGCTTCGGAAACAGCAAAGTAGCCGCTGTATATTCCACCGAGCACCACGATCGGCAACGGAATTTCCCAGGCCGCGGCGCGCAGCGCCTGTCGAACTTCATCCCACGAAAAATCCTCGAGCGACCGCCGGTTTTTACGATTGACCCAAAGGCACCAGCCCGACAACATGATAACCATCAACACGCCCGGAGTGGCGCCGGCCCTGAACAGATCATCGATGGAAACCTGCGCCACCACGCCATACAGAATAAGAGGCAATGACGGAGCAAACAGCAGGCCAAGGCTTCCCGAGGAAGTGACCAGGCCGAGACTGAACCGTTCCTGGTAGCCGCCTTGCATCAAAGCCGGATACAAGAGTGCGCCGAGTGCAATAATTGTGACGCCTGAGGCGCCGGTAAATGCGGTAAACAAGGCGCAGGTTGCCAGGCAAACAACGGCCAGGCCGCCAGGCATCCAGCCCAGCAGCGCGTTCGACAGCCGCACCAACCGCAACGGCGCCTTGCTTTCACTCAGCAGATAGCCGGCAAAGGTGAACAACGGGATTGCCAGCAGGATCGGCATTTCGGCGATACGATAGATTTCAATACCCATCACGCTCTGCGGAATTTCAGACTGCAGAAAACCCCACATGGCGCTGGCGCCGATGATCGCAAACAAGGGCGCTCCCAATAGCGCCAGCGCGATCAATACCAGGCTAACCAGCAGCATCGGGTTTCACCCCCGCAAACAGCTTCCTCGCGTACCGCAAGCAATGCGTCAGGTAGCGCCAGCTCATCAAGGCAAAGCCAACAGGCAAAATCACCTGGACAATCCAGGCCGGCTGGCCGCCGAGTACGGTATCGTGGTACTCATACGCGTCCTTCACCAGCACAAAAGAAGCCTGGGCGATAAACCCGCAAACCCCGGCGACAAAAATGCTGACCACCAGCATTGCCGCCGACGCCAGCTTTGGAGAAAGATAACGCGTAATCACATCGATCGAAATATGGCGCTCTTCGCGACTGGCAGCCAACCCGCCGAGTATGGCAAGCCACAAAACTAGGTTACGCAAAAGTTCATCGCCGGTAGGAAACCCGATATCCAGGACGTTTCTCAGGAAAATCTGCGCGGCCGCGATTAAAATCAACGCCGACAGGAAAACGACCAGCAGCCCGGTCTCAAGCCGCTGGCCCCACTTGGCCAGACCTTTCAGCAAGGAAGGTTGTGTCACCTGTCCACGCCTGCGTCGGCCGTGGCCGATTGCGACGATGCCGCAGACTGTTTCGCCGCGCGATATTTCGCAAGATGAGCGATCATCTCGTCGTAAAGATTCACATCTACTTCGCCTTGCTCGGCCAGTTTCCGATTACTCTCCATGACCTTGCGCCGCCATTCGTCAATGTGGCCCTGGTACGGCTCGATCGAAATTATCCCCTGCTCAAGCAATTCTCGCGAGGCGTTTTCGTCATCAAGCCGATTGCTCCTGTCGAACTCCTTGTAGATGCGCCCCATTACCTCACTGACAATGGCCTGATCGCCAGGCGTCAGGCGATTGAATGCTTTTTCCTCAATGACCAGGAAACCAATGACATAAACCAATGGCAATTCCATGACATACTTCACCCGCGTATGCCATTGCAAAACAATTGCGCCAACCGCCGAGTTCGTCACCACTTCGATCAGACCGGTCTGCAACCCGATCATGACATCGGTCAATGGCAGAGCAACCGGTGACAGCCCCATCGCTTTCATCGCGCCGTAACTGGTGATATCGCCTTCCGGCACCCAGACTTTCTTGCCGGACAGGTCGTCCGGACTGCGGACCGGGAAATTCGACATCATTCGCGCAAACCCGCCCTCGACGATACCGAACGAGATCAGCCCCGTGGATTTCATGCCTGCCATCAATCTCGCATCCATTCGCTCGCGAACATAATCAACTTCATCCAGCGACCTGAATACCATCGGCATCGAATAAAGCTGGATAGTAGAAAACCGGTCAGCCAGCCCGCTACCGGTAAATGTCGCCCCCTGCAACTGGCCGGCGCGCATTTTTCGCAACACCGTCTTGTCGCTGCCCTGGGTACCGCCACCATACAACTTGACGATGACGCGCCCTTCGGTGCGCTCCTTGATTTCCTTCGCCCCTGCCCGCATCGCCTCCATCCAGCCGGAGCCTTCAGGGGTCAAGGTCGCAATCTTTAGCTGCACACCGTGTACCTGGAAGGAGGCCAGGGTGAGGACGGTCAGCATCAAAAGTCTGGGCAATTTGAACATGGATACTCCTGGATCTGCAGGTCGGTCAGAAATAGTCGTCGGCGGATTCAAGCAAGGAGCGGGCTTCTGTCTGGGCCAGTGTGTTAAACAGGATGAACCCGGGGACCTCCGGGTTGGCCTCGATTACTTGGACCAGCAGACTGTCATGCAGTTCACGATCGTAAACCAGCCTTGCATAACTGCGTGCGTACTCGAGTTTGATGCTCAGATCCTGACCATTGGTAATCTCGACCGCCTGCTCGAAGTGTCTGCGCCCGAGCTCCGGCGCACCGCCAAGGGCGGCCGGCCTTAGCGTGTTGAGTATCCCCAGGTACTGGTGGACCGCGGCGCTTTCGTAATTCTTATCGAGCGCCTGGATGCGCTCGAGGCTCGCTTCCACCTTGGGCAGGTCGGCGACCGAGCCCCAGTTGCTGCTATGCGTCCTGATATAGGCCAGCCAGCTCACCGTAAAGGCAAACAGAGCCGGCGTATCACGAGCCTTCAGCCGCTTGAGACCGCTGACAAATTCGTCGTATACGAATTCATGCAGGTCGCAGACGTCGTCTTGCTGCACGCAAAGAGCACGCCTTCCGTAATCAAACCCACGCACGGTAAGGCGTTTTGCCCTGACCGGATCATCGACAAAAACAGCGCCGTAAACCGCATACAGTTTGGCGGCGCCTTGCAACAAGGAACCGTTTTTCGGTGAGTTGCCGACAAAGCCATCCATCATCAACAAGAAAGCGGGCGCACCCTGACGCACCGTTTCCGGGTCTGACTGGTTGATGATGGCATCCGCAAGGCTATCGGCCATCGAACTGGTCGCGCCCGCGATAATCGCGGAGCATCCTGCCGCCATGACAAAAACACCGATCAGCACAATCGTCCTGACGCTATTTATCATGTGCATCATGATTCAGGCGCTTCCCCCCGCCAGATGCCCTCGTGCGGAATGCAAAAAAAGAGCGACTGCACTGCAGTCGCCCTGATTATAGCTGATTAGCCAAAGCCCCAACGGCGTCAGATTTTTTCCTTGATTCTCGCGGCCTTACCGGTACGATCGCGCAGATAGTACAGCTTGGCCCGGCGCACATCGCCGCGGCGTTTTACGGTGACTGAAGCCACTGTGGGGCTGTAGGTTTGAAAAACTCGCTCCACTCCCTCGCCGTGAGAAATCTTGCGAACGGTAAAGGACGAATTAAGACCGCGGTTTTTCTTGGCGATCACCACACCCTCATAAGCCTGCAAACGCTCCCGGCTGCCTTCTTTTACCTTGACCTGGACCACGACTGTATCACCGGGATTGAATTCCGGAAGTTCGCGATTCATTTGTTCCTTTTCCAATGCTTCTATAATTTTACTCATCGCTGTCACCTGCCCGCGGGCAATCCTTTTACATGCAAAAATAAATTGTCTCAGCCATTAGCCGGCCGGGTCTTCTGCTCGGCCACGAACTCGCTCAGCAGTTCCTGTTGTTCATCCGATAAAATCAGCTTTTCGATCAGATCGGGTCTGCGCATCCAGGTACGGCCCAGCGCCTGCTTGCGGCGCCAACGCCTGATGTCCTCATGATTACCCGACAACAAAACATCGGGCACGCTCTCCTCGTCTACTGTTTCCGGCCGCGTGTAATGCGGGCAATCGAGCAGGCCATCGACAAAACTGTCTTGTTCGGCTGACAACTCGTCACCCAGAACACCGGGCAACAGCCTGGCAACCGCGTCCATTACGACCAGCGCCGGAAATTCCCCGCCACTGACTACGTAATCGCCGATGGACAGTTCCTCGTCGATCTCACCCTCGACCAGCCGCTCGTCTACTCCCTCATAGCGGCCGGCCAGCAACAAAAGCCCCGGCACCTTTGCCAGTTCACGCACTTTCGCATGATCCAGCGGCGCACCCTGGGCGCTCAAATAAATGCTCCGGCTGCCATCGGGCAGCGCAGCCCTCGCCTGGCGCAAACAAGTCCTGGTCGGCTCCACCTTGAGCACCATGCCGGGTCCGCCGCCATACGGCCGGTCGTCTACCGTCGCATGCCGGTCTTCCGCCAGGTCCCTGGGGTTGCTTACCGCAACCTCAAGTATTTCCCCGGCGATCGCGCGTCCGAGTACGCCGTAACCCAACGCACCGCTGATCAGTTCCGGAAACAAAGTGACGATATGGATACGCATGGGTCACCTCAAAAATCCGGATCCCAGTCCACGGTGATCACACCGGCATCCAGGTCCACCGCCTTGATATATTCGCCAACGACAAACGGCACCAGCCGCTCGACATCGCCGGCAACCACCAGCACATCATTTGCGCCGGTCTCGAGCAGGTAATCGACCTTGCCCAGAATCTGCCCGCTCTCGGTGACCACTTTCAGCCCCTCGAGATCCATCCAGTAATAGCTGCCGCTGTCTTGCGCCGGCAACTCACTGCGAGCCACCGAAACGGTTTTCCCGATCAGTTCATTCGCAAGGTCGCGATTGTCAATATGCTGCAGCCTTGCGACCAGTCCGCGGCCATGGGGTCGCCCCTCCATCAGGCGAACGTCCACGCAATCTTTTTCGTCCGCCAGCCGCCACTGTCGGTATGCCAGGATATTTTCAATAGGCCGGGTATAAGACTTCACCCTGACCCAGCCTTGCACACCGAAGTGCCCGACTATTCTCCCAAGCTCCACCCGGGGCGCGTCATTGCCCGCCACGACGACCGTCCTTACGCAGACTCGGCCTGGTAATTCTTGAGTAAGGCGCTGACCCGGTCAGACGGCCTGGCGCCTTGGCCAACCCAGTGCTCTACCCGTCCTACGTCGATACGCAGTTTCTCTTCGCCACCGGTCGCAACCGGGTTGAAAAATCCCAACCGTTCGATGTAACGGCCATCGCGCCGGTTGCGGCTGTCGGTCACGACGATGTGGTAGAAAGGCCGCTTCTTCGCTCCTCCCCTTGAAAGACGTATGGTCACCATAAAGGCTGATCCTCTGAATAATAAAAGCCGCCTGGCACGGGCTCTGCCGCCGAGCATGCCATTTCGGGTACCCGGACACGGCAAACCCCCCGACTGCCTGAAGGCGGCCAAAGTCAAACGGGGAATTTTACCGTATTCCGACGGAATGTGAAGCGTTTCCCGCTTATTGAGTGTCGCATTACAGAAACTATTGGCCCCCGCCGAACGGGCCCGATGGCCCTCCCATCCCCTGCAAAAGTCGACCCATACCGCCTTTTTTCATTCGTTGCATCATTTTCTGCATTTGCAGCTGCTGTTTGAGCAGGCGGTTGACCGCCTGGACTTCGGTCCCCGACCCGGCGGCTATCCGCCGCCTCCGGGACCCGTTGATGGTCTTGGGAAAACGCCTTTCGGCCGGCGTCATCGAATCGATGATAGCGATCTGGCGACGGATCATGCCCGGATCGGCGTCCCCGGCGAGCCCTTGAGGCAGTCCCATGCCGCCTGGCAGTTTTTCGAGCAAAGCGCCCAGGCCGCCCATATCGAGCATTTGTTCGAGCTGGCTGCGCAGGTCCGCCAGGTCGAACGCCCGCCCCTTGCGCAGTTTCCTGGCCAATTTGTCGGATTTCTTGCGGTCGAGTTTTTGCTCGACCTCCTCCACCAGGCTCAGGACATCGCCCATCCCGAGTATTCGCGAGGCGATCCGCTCCGGGTGAAATGCTTCCAGCGCGTCGATTTTCTCGCCGGTACCCAGAAATTTGATCGGCGCACCGGTCACTTTACGGATCGACAATGCAGCGCCGCCACGAGCATCGCCATCGGTTTTGCTCAGCACTACGCCCGTCAGCGGCACAGTTTCCGAAAAAGCGCGTGCGGCGTTGATCGCATCCTGACCGGCCATGGCATCGATAACGAACAAAGTCTCCGTCGGTGCAACCGCCTGGTGAATCGCCCGCAATTCTTCCATCATGTCCTGGGCTATATGCGAACGCCCCGCTGTGTCCAGCAACAGCACGTCATATTGGCCAACGCGCGCTGCGGCCAGCGCTTGCAGCGCAATCTCCCGAGGATCCTGCTCGGCTACCACGGGGAAAAATCCCGCGCCGGTCTCGTGCGCCAGTTTTTCGAGCTGCAAAACGGCGGCGGGCCGGTATATATCGGTGCTGGCCAGCATGACTTTGCGCCCGTCACGCTCCTGCAGACGCAAGGCGAGTTTGGCCGCAGTCGTCGTCTTGCCTGCGCCCTGCAAGCCCGCCAGCAGCACCACAGCGGGCGGCTGGCACTGGAGATTCAGCGCCGCATCTTGCGGACCCATCATGCTGACCAGTTCGGCGTGGATTATCCTGACCAGCGCCTGGCCCGGACTCAGGCTGCGACTGACTTCCTCGCCGATGGCGCGTTCCTCGACCTGCGCTACGAAATCCCGCACCACCGGCAACGCGACATCGGCTTCCAGCAGGGCCATCCTGAGCTGGCGCAGGCTGTCCTTGATATTTTCTGCACTTAGGCGACCGCGGCCACTCAGGTTGCGAGTGGCCTGGACGAGTCGTTCGCTGAAACTGCCAAACATCCTGACTCCACTGCTTTGCTCGCTTGGAGGGTGGCAGTTTAACTGGCATATGCCGGCAAGCAAGCGCTTCTCATACCCGGGCTCGTGTGAGACTATTTGACGCGTCAAACGGAAACCAGGCACCTGTCGCCCGTGATAATTGCCACCAGCTTTATTGCTTACCTGGTCTGCGTCCTGCTGCTAAGCGGTCGGTTTGCCACGCAGTTCCCGGCCAGCCGGGCCATCGGCGTGGCTGCCGGAATCATTGGCTGGGCACTCCATGGCTGGGTTTTGTACATGGTCGTTCTGGCCATGCCGGGGCTGGCGTTGAACACCGGCTCCGCCATGTCATTTGTAGGCTGGATGATCGCCGGTATGGGCCTGGTTTTTCTGATCAGACCCGCGAACCAGGGTCTGGCGGTCATGCTGGTGGGTCTTGGCGGCCTGGCCGTAATCCTTACCGGGCTCGGCGGACCCGGTTACAGCAATCCCGGGCTGGGGTGGCCGTTAAAAGCGCATATCCTGTTGTCCGTGGCAGCTTATAGCCTGCTCAGCATTGCGGCCGCGCTGGCCGTGTTGCTCGCCATCCAGGATAACCGTCTGCGCAGCCACAAACCCGTAGGCTGGCTAAGGCGTCTCCCGGCCATGGACACGATGGAAGGCATGATGTTCGGCGCCATCAACATCGGTTTCATCGGTCTGACCCTGGCGGTCTTCAGCGGGCTGATATTCGTGGACAATCTGTTCGCCCAGCACCTGGCCCACAAAACCATCCTGTCTTTGCTCAGCTGGGCCGTGTTCGGCACGATCGCCCTCGGGCGCTGGCGCTTCGGCTGGCGCGGCAGGACAGCATTGCGCTGGGTACTCGGTGGCTTCGTGATCCTCGCGCTGGCCTATTTTGGCAGCAAAATCGTACTCGAACTGCTGCTGGATCGACATTGGGGCGCAGGGATTTTCTGAGCCGGCAGCGCGGAATCTTGACGACCGGAGGCAGACTGGTGAAATATGTGCTTAGGGGCCTGCGCGGTAGAAATATCCGTAGCGAGAAAGTGTCACAGCGAGGACAGTTTTTCGATCTTTTGAGGCGCATAGTGGGACTACGCAACGAAAAAGATCGGAAAAATGGACCGCTGTGGCGCTTTCGCAGTAGGAATACTTTCTACCGCGCAGGCGCCTCAGGTCGCAACCACCGGAGGTGCTCACTCGTTGAGCGATGATTTCTCTTTAGGCGCCCAGATCGGAATCCTGATCGCGCTGCTTATACTCTCAGCGTTTTTTTCCAGCTCCGAGACCGCGCTGATGAGCATCAACCGTTACCGGCTTCGTCATCGCGCGCGCTCCGGGCATCGCGGCGCACAGCTTGCCGAGGCTTTGCTGAAAAGGCCGGATCGAGTCATTGGTCTCATTCTGCTGGGTAATAACCTGACCCACATACTCGCGGCTTCGCTGACGACGCTGATCGCCGTTCGGCATTGGGGTGAACATTCCGTCGCGGTAGCAGCCCTGGGTCTTACCGTAATCATTCTGATTTTCGCCGAGGTCATGCCCAAGACCGCCGCGGCGATTAACCCGGAAAAGATCGCTTACCCGGCGGCCTTCATTTATTACCCATTGCTCAAGCTGATTTACCCGGTTATCTGGATGCTAAACGGTATTTCGAACGGCCTGCTCTGGCTGATCGGGATACGCGTCCGGGACGGGTACCAGCACCATCTGACCCAGGAAGAACTGAGAGCGGTTCTGACGGACCCGGGAACACGCATTCCCAGGAAAAGACAACAGATGATGACCCGCATCCTGGATCTTGAAAATATCACCGTCGAAGATGTCATGGTGCCACGTGCGGATGTCGTTGGCATCGATCTCGCACAGGACTGGGAGGATATTCTGCGGCAGATCCAGAACACTCCATACACCAGGATGCCGGTATTCTCCGACGAGTTGGATAATCTGCAAGGTGTCGTTCATTTGCGCTCGGTGGTCAGGGACCTGGCACACGGCCGGCTCGAACGGGACGCGCTGGCCAGGAGCCTGAAAGAACCGTACTTCGTACACGAAGGGACGTCGCTAAACCGGCAACTGTTTCATTTCCAGAATGAAAAGCAGCGGCTGGCGCTGGTCGTCGATGAATATGGCGATGTCCAGGGGCTGGTCACGCTGGAAGACATCCTCGAAGAAATTGTCGGCGATTTTACCAGCGACCCGGCTGACTTGGCGCGCGATGTACACCCGCAACGGGATGGCACGTTTGTCGTCAACGGGAGCGCCAACATTCGCGACCTGAACCGTACGATGGGTTGGGAACTGCCCGTCGATGGCGCGAAAACGCTGAACGGGCTGATCGTGAATTATCTCGAATCCATCCCGGAACCGGGAACGGGTCTGAAGCTTTCTGGCTACCCGATTGAAATCCTGAATGTGACCGACAACATCGTCAAGACCGTACGCATACATCCACGCAAGAATTCCTGAACTCTCAGCCAGGGCCGCGACGAGTGGTCAAATATGCAGGCCAACCGCCCTGATCGCCTGCGAAAGGCGGTTGACCGGCATGATTTCCATGCCCTTGACCGGTTTTTTCGGCGCGTTTTTTAGCGGCACGATGGCACGCCGGAAACCG
>BFAU01000229.1 GCA_008975185.1 bacterium MnTg04
GTCCTCGGCTTCGTCCTTGTTTACCCCCTCCTTGATCGAGGCGGGTGCGGATTCCACCAGATCCTTGGCTTCTTTCAGGCCAAGACCGGTCAATGCGCGAACGACCTTGATAACCGGCACCTTGTTGGCGCCAAACGAGGTCATGACGACCTCAAACTCGGTCTGTTCCGCAGCGGCCTCCTCGCCACCGGCAGCAGGTGCTGCGGCAGCTGCCACGGGGGCAGCAGCGGACACGCCGAACTTCTCTTCCATGTCGGAAATCAGTTCAACGACATCCATCACGCTCATCTTGGAGATTGCTTCGAGAATCTCGTTTTTCGATACAGCCATTTCTAAAACTCCTGTTGTGTTACCCACACAAATATATTGATTAGTCGTCAGGTCAGTAGCGGTTTATGCCGCCTGCTGTCGATCGCGTGCAGCCGCGAGCGTACGCACCAGTTTGGTGTGCGGCTCGGCAAGAGTGCGGACCAGCTTGGTGATCGGCGCCTGGATGACGCCTGCGAGCATGCCCAGCGCCTGCTCGAGATTTGGCAGCGATGCCAATCGATCCAGATCGGCGGCCGGCAGCAAATTGCCGCTGATGGCCAAGCCGACTGTTACCAGCTTGTCGTTTTCCCTGGCGAATTTTTTCACCACGCGGGCCGCTGCACCCGGGTCCTCCTGGGAGAACGCCAGTAACAACGGGCCGCTGAGAATCTCACCCAGGCACTCGAACTCAGTGCCCTTGATCGCTCTGCGCGCCAACGTATTCTTGACCACACGCAGGTAAACGGCGGACTCGCGCGCTTGTTTGCGCAACTCCGTCATCTGCGTAACGGTCAGACCACGATATTCAGCCACCAGGGCTGAAAAAGCATTGGCCGCCACTACATTGACCTCTGCGACAAGTGCTTTTTTGTCTTCCAGACGCAATGGCATGGTTACCTCCTGACTATAAGGGTCCATCTATAAATAAGGAGGAACTTCCTGTTCCGCCCCTCACCTATGCTCCGGCGTTTCCGCCATCGCACCTTCGACAGTGGCCCCCCAGCACAGAATGCTGACCTGGGTAACACCGTCTGCGCAGGCCGATAGCCTCAATTAAAAGTTCCGCAATCCGGCCGCGTCTTTACAGCCATGCGTCACTCGCCTGCGGTCTTTGACGATTACCGGATTACTCCGGCTCTCATGCACTCCCTTGCGGTTCCCGAGCTCAGCTGCCAAAAATAGCCGCCAAACCTGAAAACCATTCCGGTATTCAAATCGTGGCCTGATCCACCGGTATACCCGGACCCTGACTCGACGACAGGGTCAGACCTTTCATATATATGCCCTTGGCCGAAGCCGGCTTTGCCTTGACCAGGTCGGACAACAAGGCGCCGAGGTTTTCCTTCAGCGCCTTGGCTTCAAAATCGCTGACCCCGATCGGGCAGTGGATTATTCCGCCCTTGTCGGTCCGATAACGCACTTGACCCGCTTTGGCATTCGTTACGGCGGCAGCAACGTCGGCGGTCACCGTGCCGACTTTTGGATTGGGCATCAGCCCGCGCGGACCCAGAATCTGTCCCAATGGACCGACTACACGCATCGCATCCGGGGTCGCAATCAAAACGTCGAAGCCCAGTTCGCCAGCTTTGATCTTTTCAGCCAGGTCTTCAAAACCTACGATATCGGCACCGGCTTTCGTCGCCTTCTCGGCGTTGTCGCCCTGGGCGAAAACCGCCACGCGTACCGTTTTCCCGAGACCGTGAGGCAACACGGTCGAGCCACGAACGACCTGGTCGGACTTACGCGGATCCACGCCAAGGTTGACCGACACATCGACCGACTCGGTAAATTTGGCCGTGGCCATTTCCTTGACCAGCGCTATCGCCTCGTCAACATCGTAAATCTTGCCCGGCTCGATCTTGTCAGCCCATGACTTCTTGCGTTTGCTGATCCCGGCCATCTCAGACGCCCTCCGTTTCTATGCCCATGCTGCGGGCCGTACCCGCGATCGTGCGGACGGCCGCATCCATATCGGCGGCGGTCAGATCGGGCTCCTTGGCGGTGGCAATTTCCTCGAGCTGGGCGCGGCTGACTTTGCCGACTTTCTCGGTATTCGGCGTGCCGCTGCCTTTCTTGATTTTCGCGGCTTTCCTCAGCAACACCGCGGCGGGCGGTGTCTTGCTGATAAAGGTGAAGCTGCGATCGCTGTAAACCGTGATCACCACAGGAATCGGCAAGCCGAGTTCGACACCCTGGGTATGGGCATTAAAGGCTTTACAAAATTCCATGATGTTGACGCCATGCTGGCCCAGCGCCGGTCCCACCGGTGGGCTGGGGTTAGCCTGGCCAGCCGGGATTTGCAGTTTGATAAATCCCTGAACTTTCTTGGCCATGATCTAAATCCTCGTTTGGGTGCAAACGCCTTGCGGCTCCCCGCCTGCTTCCATTCCGACATGCCGGCAAACCGGCCTCGTCCTTGTATTTCCCGCCGCTGTTTTCGTCCAGAAACCTGCCTCAGGCTTTTTCGACCTGGGCAAAATCCAGCTCCACCGGTGTGGAGCGTCCGAGTATCTGCACAGCAACCTGCAGACGACTCTTTTCATAGTTGACCTGCTCGACGACTCCGTTGAAATCGTTGAATGGCCCATCGACCACCCGCACCAACTCGCCGGGCTCAAACAGCACCTTGGGCCTCGGCTTGTCGACGCCTTCCTGAACCCGCTGCACGATGCCCTCCGCTTCCTTCTCGGATATCGGCGCCGGCTTGTCGCTGGTTCCGCCAATAAACCCCAGAACCTTGGGTACTGACTTCACCAGGTGCCAGGTCTCCTCATCCATATCCATCTGCACCAGCACATAGCCCGGGTAAAACTTTCTTTCGCTCCGCCGTTTCTGGCCATTCTTCATTTCCACCACTTCTTCGGTGGGAACGAGAATTTTTCCAAACCTGTCCTGCATGCCATCGAGCTCGATACGCTCTTCCAGCGATTTTTTCACCTTGTGCTCGAAATTCGAGTAGGCATGCACGACGTACCAGCGCAGGGGCATGTCAGCCTACCTGCCCGGTCAAAGTCTTGGTTACCCACAACAGGCCCATGTCCAGACCCCAGAAAAACACGCCCAGGATGATGACGAAAACAATGACCGCCAGCGTGGTCTGCGTCGTATCCTGCCGGTTCGGCCAGACCACCTTGCGTAACTCGACACGCGAACCCTGGATAAACTGCCACGCGTCCCGGCCCATTGCGGTCTGCATGACGATGACGATGGCGATCACCACAGATGCCAGAACGCCGCCCGCCCTGATCAGGACCGACATATCCGGATAATAGTAATAGCCACCGATCCCGCTGATCAGAACGGCGATCGCGAGCAAAAGCTTTACTTTATCCAGCGCGCTGGCACCGGTGTCAGTCTGGGCGTTCATGGATGATCGCAGAATCAGTCGTCAATGCAGCCGCCGGGGCTCTCCGGAACCGTGGCAGGCCAGGAGGGAATCGAACCCCCAACCTGCGGTTTTGGAGACCGCCGCTCTGCCAATTGAGCTACTGGCCTGTTGTACCTCTCGCGGATAAAGCGGGCACACGACCGGAAATCCCCGGTCGCCTGCCTGTGTGATAAAAAAAACTACTCGATGATCTTGGCGACGACGCCGGCGCCGACGGTCCGGCCACCCTCACGGATGGCAAAGCGCAGACCCTCTTCCATGGCGATCGGTGCTATCAACTCAACCGTTACCTGAACATTGTCGCCCGGCATCACCATCTCGGTGCCATCGGGCAGGTAAACCGCACCGGTGACATCGGTCGTCCGAAAATAAAACTGCGGCCTGTAGCCTTTGAAAAACGGCGTGTGGCGACCGCCTTCTTCCTTGGTCAGCACATACACCTCGGCTTCAAACTTGGTGTGCGGCTTGATCGAACCCGGCTTCGCCAGCACCTGGCCGCGCTCCACTTCCTCGCGCTTGGTGCCGCGCAGCAAAACCCCCACGTTGTCGCCAGCCATCCCTTCGTCGAGCAGCTTGCGGAACATCTCGACACCGGTACAGGTGGTCTTGGTGGTCTCGTTGATCCCGACGATCTCCACCTCGTCGCCCACATGCACGACCCCACGGTCTATACGGCCGGTCACCACCGTGCCGCGACCGGATATCGAGAACACGTCCTCGACCGGCATCAGGAAATCACCGTCGATCGCACGCTCGGGCAAAGGAATATAGCGGTCCATTTCCTCGACCAGCTTCAATACGCTGGCTACGCCCAGGTCGCTGTCGTCCCCTTCCAGCGCCTTCAGCGCCGAACCCACCACGATCGGCGTGTCATCGCCCGGGAACTCGTAAATCGACAGCAGCTCACGGATCTCCATCTCCACCAGCTCGATCAGCTCGGCGTCATCCACCATGTCGGCCTTGTTCATGTAGACCAATATGTACGGCACCCCCACCTGGCGGGCCAGCAGGATATGCTCGCGAGTCTGCGGCATCGGCCCATCGGCTGCCGAGACCACCAAAATCGCGCCATCCATCTGCGCCGCCCCGGTGATCATGTTCTTGACGTAATCGGCATGACCCGGGCAGTCAACGTGCGCGTAATGGCGATTGTCGCTCTCGTACTCCACGTGCGCCGTCGCGATCGTGATCCCGCGTGCCTTCTCTTCCGGTGCATTGTCAATCTGGTCATACGCACGATACTCACCGCCATGCTTCTCAGCCATCAGCTTGGTCAATGCCGCCGTCAGCGTCGTCTTGCCATGATCCACATGGCCAATCGTGCCTACGTTGATATGCGGCTTCGTACGTTGAAATTTTTCCTTGGACACGATGCACCTCTGCTTTGTCTAGTGGGTCTGTGTTTTTCTCTGTAAAACCGGCTTGCTCAGGACGCTTTCTTGATGACAACGTCCGCGACGCTGTGCGGCACCTGGGCGTACTTGGCGAACTCCATCGTGAAAGTCGCGCGGCCTTGTGACATGGAGCGCAGCGAAGTCGCGTAACCGAACATCTCGGCCAGCGGCACTTCGGCTCGGATCAGCTTGCCGGCGGGGCTGTCTTCCATGCCCGATGGCTGGCCGCGACGGCGGTTAAGGTCGCCCATCACGTCGCCCATGTAGTCCTCGGGCGAGACCACCTCCACCGCCATGATCGGCTCGAGCAACACCGGGTCAGCCTTGAGCGCGCCATCCCTGAACGCCATCGAGCCGGCGATCTTGAACGCCATCTCACTCGAGTCGACGTCATGGTACGAGCCGTCATAAAGGGTCACCTTGCAATCGACGACCGGATAGCCGGCGATTACGCCATTACACATTTGTTCCTGGATGCCCTTGTCCACCGCATTGATGTATTCGCGCGGAACCGAACCGCCGACGATGGCGTTTTCGAATTCATAACCGGAACCGGGCTCGACCGGCTCGATCCGGATATACACGTGACCATACTGACCGCGACCGCCGGACTGGCGGATAAACTTGCCTTGCTGCTCGACCGTCGAGCGAATGGTTTCACGATAGGCCACCTGGGGTCTGCCAACATTGGATTCCACGTTAAATTCGCGACGCATGCGGTCAACGATAATGTCGAGGTGCAGTTCGCCCATGCCCGAGATGATGGTCTGGCCCGATTCCTCGTCGGTATGCACCCTGAACGACGGGTCTTCCTTGGCCAGTTTGCTCAGCGCCATGCCCATCCTTTCCTGATCGGCTTTGGTTTTCGGTTCGACCGCGACGGCGATGACCGGCTCCGGGAATTCCATGCGTTCCAGCGTGATTATGTGCTTTGGATCGGACAGCGTGTCGCCGGTTTTGACATCCTTCAGGCCAACCGCGGCGGCGATATCGCCGGCAAACACTTCCTTGATTTCGGTACGATCGTTGGCGTGCATCTGCAGGATACGGCCAATGCGCTCTTTGCGGCTCTTGACCGGGTTATAAACCGTGTCGCCCGACTTGAGCACACCCGAATAAACACGGAAAAAGGTCAGCGAACCCACGAACGGGTCGGTGGCGATCTTGAACGCCAGCGCGGCAAACGGCTGGTCGTCGGCCGCAGGGCGAGTTTCCTTTTCACCGTTCTCCAATTCGCCCTGGATGGCCACTACATCGGTCGGCGACGGCATCAACTCGATAATCATGTCCAGCACCGCCTGCACGCCCTTGTTTTTGAACGCGGAACCACAAACGGTCGGTACAATTTCGTTGTTGATGGTGCGCACCCGCAAGCCACGAACAATTTCTTCCCGGCTCAGGTCGCCGTCTTCGAGGTATTTATCGAGCAAATCCTCGTCGGCCTCGGCCGCTGCTTCGACCATGACCTCGCGCCTTTCCTCGGCAACCGCCCGCAGATCTTCGGGAATGTCGCGTGTCTCATAACTGGTGCCCTGGGTTGAATCATCCCAGTAGATTGCCTTCATCTGCAGCAAGTCGACGATGCCTTCGAAATGTTCCTCGGCACCGATCGGAATCTGCAAGGCAACCGGGTTGCCGTCAAGACGCTCCCTGATCTGCTCGAGGACACGAAAAAAGTCGGCGCCGGCCCGATCCATCTTGTTGATAAAAGCCATGCGCGGCACGCCATACTTGTTGGCCTGACGCCAAACCGTTTCCGACTGAGGCTCGACCCCACCGACCGAACAGAACACCGCGACGGCGCTGTCCAGCACCCGCAGTGAACGCTCAACCTCGATCGTAAAATCGACGTGCCCGGGCGTGTCGATAATATTGATACGGTGCTCCGGGAACTGCTTGTTCATGCCGGACCAGAAACAGGTCGTCGCCGCCGAGGTAATGGTGATGCCCCGCTCCTGCTCCTGTTCCATCCAGTCCATGACCGCAGCGCCATCGTGCACTTCACCGAGCTTGTGGGAGACACCGGTATAAAACAGGATACGCTCGGTCGTCGTCGTCTTGCCCGCATCAATATGGGCCATGATGCCGATATTGCGGTAGCGATCGATGGGCGTGGTCCGTGGCACTGTTTCTGTTCCTGTGTGAGCTAAAGCGCTGGTCTACCAGCGGAAATGAGCGAAAGCCTTGTTGGCTTCCGCCATGCGATGCGTGTCTTCACGTTTTTTGGCGGCCGCGCCACGGTTGTCCGCTGCGTCCATCAGTTCATTGGCCAGGCGATGCGCCATGGACTTCTCGCTGCGCTTGCGTGCGGCATCGATAATCCAGCGCATGGCGAGGGTTTGCCGGCGGACCAGCCGGACTTCGACCGGGACCTGGTAGGTGGCGCCACCGACACGGCGGGACTTCACCTCGACCTGGGGTTTGACGTTTTCCAGCGCCTGCTCCAGCAATTCGATGGCCTGCTCATCGCTCGATGACTTTTTCTCGGCGATGCGGTCCAGCGCGCCGTAGATCACTTTCTCGGCCACCGACTTCTTGCCGTCGTTCATGACCATATTCATGAACTTCGCAAGCAGTTCACTGCCGTGCTTGGGATCCGGGAGGATGACACGTTTTGGAGCGGATACTCGTCTGGACATTGATCAATACTCTTTATCTGTTGGTGCGGGCTGTTTTCTTGCCGCTGTCAGGACTTGGGTTTCTTGGCGCCGTACTTGGAGCGACCCTTGCGCCGGTCGGATACGCCGGCGCAATCCAGGGTTCCCCGGATCGTGTGGTAACGGACACCCGGCAAATCCTTGACCCGGCCGCCACGAATCAGGACCACCGAGTGCTCCTGCAGGTTATGCCCTTCGCCACCAATGTAACTGGTTACTTCAAAACCATTGGTCAGGCGGACCCGGGCCACTTTCCGCAGGGCCGAGTTCGGCTTCTTCGGCGTTGTCGTATAGACACGCGTACACACGCCACGCTTTTGCGGGCTGGCTTCAAGAGCCGGCACCGTGCTTTTCGCAACCCGCTTTTTGCGCGCCTTGCGGACCAATTGATTTACTGTCGCCATACTCTTTACTCTTTAATTTGACGCGCCTTCAGGCGCACCTGTAAAACGATCCCCGCCGGCTTCCCGAACCGAAAATATCCTCGCGGAGACACAGCGAGCCGCCTAAATCGGCGGCTCGTGAAATCCCTTAAACAAGCGCACAGACCGGCCCCAGCCGACCTGCCTGGTTAAGAAGCGCGAATTTTATGAACCGGTCACCCGGGTGTCAAGCAAAGTCGGGGGCAAACCCCTGAACTCCACTCCCTTTGAACCGATTTCCTTACCGGCCTCAGGCCTGCTTGTCCACTGCCTCTTTGGCCTCCTCGACAAGCACCGGCGCAGCCGTTTCCACGACCTCCGCCTGGACCGCTTCTTCAATGGCGACCGGTACCTCCGCCGTGGCAGTTTCTGCCTCGGCCTCTTCAGCGGCGGGGATCTGGATTAACTGATCCGCCAGCGCTTCAGCCTTTGAACGGCGTCGGTTGGCGTGATACGACATGCCGGTGCCCGCGGGTATCAGGCGTCCGACGATCACATTCTCCTTCAGGCCCCGGAGATCGTCGCGCAAACCGCGCACGGCCGCCTCGGTCAGAACCCGGGTCGTTTCCTGGAAAGAGGCCGCCGAAATGAACGATTCGGTGGCCAGCGAGGCCTTGGTGATGCCCAGCAGCACCGGCGTGAGCTCGGCCTGCTTCTTGTTCATGCGCTCCATTTCCCGGTTCAACTCTATCAGCCTGGAACGATCCAGTTGTTCGCCCTTCAACAGGCGGGTATCGCCGGGATCCTTGATCTCGACCTTGCGCAGCATCTGGCGAATGATCACCTCGATATGCTTGTCGTTGATTTTGACGCCCTGCAGCCGATAAACGTCCTGGATTTCGCGGACCAGGTAGTCAGCCAGCGGCTCGACTCCCTGCAAACGCAGGATGTCGTGCGGATTGGGCTCGCCATCGGCAATTTCTTCGCCGCGCTCGACCTGCTCGCCTTCGAACACGTTCAGGTGCCGCCATTTCGGGATCAACTCCTCGTGCGACTCGCCGTTCTCATCGGTGATCACGAGGCGGCGCTTGCCCTTGGTTTCCTTGCCAAAACTAACCGTGCCGGTATGTTCGGCCAGGATCGATGCTTCTTTCGGTTTGCGGGCCTCGAAAAGATCGGCCACCCGTGGCAGACCACCCGTGATATCACGGGTCTTAGAGGTTTCCTGCGGAATCCTCGCGAGTACATCGCCGATAGATACCTTGGCGCCGTCTTCCTTGTTGACCAGCGCCCCCGCCGGCAAGGCGTAGACCGCGGGAATGTCGGTATTGGCAAAGCAGACCGGCTTGGCGTCCTTACCCTTTTTGTCCATCAGCGTGACGGTCGGACGCAGATCGCGGCCTACCGCGGTACGCTGCTTGGCATCCAGCACTTCGATGCTGGTCAGGCCGGTAAACTCATCGACCTGGCGGCTGACCGCTACACCATCTTCAAAGTCTTCGAAGCGGATGTAACCGTTCACTTCGGTGACGACCGGGTGGGTGTGCGGGTCCCAGGTCGCGACCATCTGCCCTGGCTCGACCGTCGCCCCGTCGCGGATCGATATCATCGCGCCGTATGGGATCTTGTACCGTTCGCGCTCACGACCGTATTCGTCCATGACGCCAAGCTCGCCTGAACGCGATACCGCGACCAGGTGCCCCTTGGCGTGCTGGACAGTCTTGATGTTGCGCAGGTGAGCCGTGCCCTTGCTCTTGATCTCGACGCTATTGACGGCGGCGGCACGCGATGCGGCGCCACCGATATGGAAGGTCCGCATCGTCAGCTGGGTACCGGGTTCACCGATCGATTGCGCGGCTATAACACCGACGGCTTCGCCGATGTTGATCTGATCGCCACGACCCAGGTCGCGCCCGTAACAGCTCGCGCAGACTCCATACAGGGTTGCACAGGCGATCGGCGAGCGGACCATTACGGAGTCGATCTGGTTCTCCTCCAGCTTATCCACCCATTGCTCATCCAGCAGCGTACCGGCTGTCGCAACCACTTCTTTTTTGCTCCCCGGTTTGATGACGTCCTCGACCAGGACTCTGCCCAGCACCCGCTCGCTCAGCGGTTCGACGACGTCGCCGCCTTCGACCAGCGGTGTCATTATCAGACCGGCCTTGGTGCCACAATCTTCCTCTGTGACGACCAGGTCTTGCGCAACATCGACCAGGCGCCGTGTCAGGTAACCCGAGTTCGCGGTTTTCAGCGCGGTGTCGGCCAGGCCCTTGCGCGCGCCATGAGTGGAGATAAAGTACTGCAGGACATCCAGGCCTTCCCGGAAATTCGCGGTAATCGGCGCCTCGATAATCGAGCCGTCCGGTTTGGCCATCAGTCCACGCATGCCGGCCAGCTGCCTGATCTGTGCCGCCGAACCACGGGCGCCCGAATCAGCCATCATATAAATCGAGTTAAAGGATTCCTGGTTGACCTTCCGGCCTTTGGCGTCGACCACCTCTTCGGTGCCCAACTCTTTCATCATCGCGTTGGCCACCTGGTCGTTGGTACGCGACCAGATATCCACGACCTTGTTATAGCGCTCGCCATCGGTCAGCAAACCGGAGGAGTACTGGTCCTGGATTTCCTTGACCTCGACTTCGGCCGCCGCCAGGATTTCTGTCTTTTCATCGGGCACGACCATGTCGTTCGCGCAGATGGATACACCGGCACGCGTCGCATAGTGAAATCCGGTGTACATCAGCCGATCGGCAAAAACCACGGTCTCTTTCAGGCCGACATCGCGGTAGCAAGCGTTGATGACTCGCGAAATCGCTTTCTTGTCCATGGTCTGATCAACGAGGTCGAACGGCAGCCCCTCGGGCAATATATCGCTGAGCAGGGCGCGCCCTACGGTGGTGTCGTAAACCTTGTTGGTTTCCGTTTTCTCCCCTTGTTCATCGAATGTCGTTTCCTTTATCCGGACCTTGACCTTGGCCTGCAGTTCGACGTGCCTGTTCTCGTAGGCACGATGAACTTCGGCGACATCGGCATACATGCTGCCTTCACCGCGCGCGTTAATGCGCTCCCGCGACATATAATAAAGACCGAGCACCACATCCTGGGACGGCACGATAATCGGGTCGCCGTTGGCCGGCGAAAGAATGTTGTTCGATGCCATCATCAGCGCGCGCGCTTCAAGCTGCGCCTCGATCGACAAGGGCACATGTACCGCCATCTGGTCGCCATCGAAGTCGGCATTGAATGCCGTACAGACCAGCGGGTGAAGCTGGATCGCCTTGCCTTCGATCAATACCGGCTCAAAAGCCTGGATGCCCAGCCGATGCAGCGTCGGCGCTCGATTGAGCATCACCGGGTGCTCGCGAATCACCTCTTCGAGGATATCCCAGACTTCCGGTCCTTCGCGTTCGACCAGGCGTTTCGCGGATTTGATTGTCGCCGCTTCGCCGCGCAACTGTAACTTGCTGAAAATAAAGGGCTTAAACAGCTCGAGTGCCATTTTCTTTGGCAACCCGCACTGGTGCAGTTTCAGCGTAGGACCGACCACGATGACCGAACGGCCGGAGTAATCGACCCGTTTGCCGAGCAGGTTCTGGCGAAACCGCCCTTGCTTGCCCTTGATCATGTCGGCCAGCGACTTCAGCGGGCGCTTGTTGGTGCCGGTGATCGCACGACCGCGCCTGCCGTTATCGAGCAGCGCATCGACCGATTCCTGCAACATACGTTTTTCGTTGCGTACGATGATATCCGGTGCGTTCAGCTCCAACAGCCGGCGCAGGCGGTTGTTACGGTTGATGACGCGGCGGTACAAATCGTTCAGATCGGAAGTCGCAAAGCGACCGCCATCGAGCGGCACCAGCGGGCGCAGGTCCGGCGGCAGCACCGGCAGAACGGTCAGCACCATCCACTTGGGGTGGTTCCCCGAGTTGATAAACGATTCCAGCAGCTTCAGCCTCTTGGACAATCTTTTGAGCTTGGTTTCCGAACCGGTGGCGTCCATATCCTCGCGGACTTTCACGACTTCGGCTTTGAGATCCAGGCTCCCCAGCAATTCGTAAACCGCCTCAGCGCCCATCCTGGCGTCAAAATCATCGCCATGTTGCTCGATGGTCTCCAGATACGCCTCATCCGAAAGCAATTGGCCGCGCTCCAGCGGCGTCATGCCGGGATCGATTACGACGAAGGCCTCAAAATAGAGGATGCGCTCGATTTCGCGCAGCGTCATATCCAGCATCAGGCCGATACGCGACGGCAACGATTTCAAAAACCAGATGTGCGCAACCGGGCTGGCCAGTTCGATGTGACCCATACGCTCGCGGCGCACCTTCGACTGGACGACTTCGACACCGCATTTTTCGCAGACCACGCCGCGATGCTTGAGGCGCTTGTACTTGCCGCAAAGACATTCGTAATCCTTGGTCGGGCCGAAAATCTTGGCGCAGAACAAACCATCGCGTTCCGGTTTGAAAGTCCTGTAATTGATGGTCTCGGGTTTCTTGACTTCACCCCAGGACCAGGAACGGATCATTTCCGGCGATGCCAGCCCGATGCGAATCGCATCGAAATCATCGTTAGGGGTCAGCTGCTTTGCAAATTTCAGTAAGTCTCTCATTGGCTCAATCCTGCTCAAGTTCAATGTTGATGGCCAGCGAACGAATTTCCTTCACCAGCACGTTGAAGGACTCGGGCATCCCCGCATCCATCATGTGCGTGCCATCGACAATGTTTTTGTACATACGCGTGCGACCTTGCACGTCATCCGACTTGACCGTCAGCATTTCCTGCAGCGTGTAGGCGGCGCCATAGGCTTCCAGCGCCCAGACCTCCATCTCGCCGAAGCGCTGGCCACCGAACTGCGCCTTGCCGCCCAGCGGCTGCTGGGTAACCAGGCTATACGGTCCGGTTGAGCGCGCATGCATCTTGTCGTCAACGAGGTGGTTGAGCTTGAGCATGTACATATAACCCACGGTAACGGGGCGGTCGAAGCGCTCACCGGTACGGCCGTCGTAAAGAATGCTCTGACCATCGGTGGCCAGACCGGCGAGTTCCAGCATGTTCTTGATCTCGCTCTCGGTCGCGCCATCGAATACCGGTGTCGCCATCGGCACGCCGTCGCGCAGATTCCCCGCCAGTTCGATCAACTCGGCATCGCTGAAGGACTTGAGGTCCTCCTGCCTGCCGCCGGTGGTGTTATAAATCTCGTGCAGGTATTTGCGCAGCTCGGTTATCGGTCGCTGCTGATCCAGCAGCGCGGAAATTTTTCGACCGAGTCCCTTGGCCGCCCAGCCCAGGTGTGTTTCCAGCACCTGGCCGACGTTCATACGCGATGGCACGCCAAGCGGGTTCAGCACGATATCGACCGGCGTGCCATCTTCGAGATAAGGCATGTCTTCGACCGGTACGATGGTCGAGATGACGCCCTTGTTGCCATGCCGGCCAGCCATCTTGTCGCCCGGCTGGATGCGGCGCTTGACGGCAAGATAAACCTTGACCATCTTGAGCACGCCCGGGGCCAGGTCATCGCCGGCAGTAATTTTCTGTTTTTTCTCTTCGAAGCGGCGATCGAACTCCTGGCGCTGCTCCTCGAGACGTTCCTTGGCACGGGCGAGCTTTCTGGCCGCATCGTCGTTGTGCAAGCGAATCTCAAACAACTGGTCGCGCGACAACTCTTCGATGTAGGCCTTGGTAATCTTGCTGCCCTTTTTCAGCTTGTTCGGACCGCCGTCCGCGACCTTGGCCAGCAGCATTTTCTCGACCCGCTGGAAGATGTCTTCTTCGAGGATCCGCTGCTGATCGTTGAGGTCCTTCCTGACCTGTTTCAGCTCGCTTCCTTCGATCGCCAGCGCCCGCGCGTCCTTCTCCACGCCATCACGGGTAAACACCCGGACATCGATAACGGTTCCATCCATCCCCGGCGGGACCCGCAGGGAAGTGTCTTTGACATCCGATGCTTTCTCGCCAAAAATGGCGCGCAGCAGCTTTTCTTCCGGCGTCAGCTGAGTCTCGCCCTTGGGCGTGACTTTGCCCACCAGAATATCGCCGGCATTGACTTCCGCACCGATAAAGGCGATTCCCGATTCGTCGAGATTGGCAAGCGCCGAATCGCCGACATTGGGGATATCCGCGCTGACTTCTTCGGAACCCAGCTTGGTATCGCGCGCCACACAGGTCAGTTCTTCAATGTGGATTGTGGTAAAGCGATCCTCGTGGACCAGGCGCTCCGAGATCAGAATGGAATCCTCGAAGTTGTAGCCGTTCCACGGCATGAACGCGACCATCAGGTTTTGCCCGAGCGCCAGCTCACCCATATCGGTTGACGGCCCATCGGCCAGCACGTCGTCGCGCTCGATCTGGTCGCCCGCTTTTACCAGCGGGCGCTGATTGATGCAGGTGTTCTGGTTGGAGCGCGTGTACTTCGTCAGGTTATAAATGTCCACGCCCGATTCGTTGGCGCCGGTCTCCTTGTCATTGACCCGCACGACGATTCTGGACGCATCGACCGAATCGACCAGGCCGCCGCGACGCGCGAGCACGGTAACGCCAGAGTCTTTGGCGACGGCGCGTTCCATCCCGGTTCCCACCAACGGCTTTTCTGCACGCACCGTAGGCACCGCCTGACGTTGCATATTCGAACCCATCAGGGCTCGGTTGGCATCGTCATGCTCGAGGAACGGGATCAGCGATGCCGCGACCGATACGATCTGGCGCGGCGAAACGTCCATATAGCTGATCTGATCCGGGTTGGCCATCGTGAACTCGTTACGAAAGCGGCAGGAGATCAGGTCTTCGGTAAACCGCCCGAGCTTGTCCAGTTTCGCGTTGGCCTGGGCGATCATGTACTGGCCTTCCTCGATGGCCGACAGGAACTCGATTTTGCCGCTGACTTTGCCCTTCCTCACTTTGCGGTACGGTGTCTCGAGGAAACCGTACTCGTTGGTGCGGGCATAAACCGCCAGCGAGTTGATCAGGCCGATATTCGGACCTTCGGGCGTTTCGATCGGGCACACCCGGCCATAGTGAGTCGGGTGAACGTCACGGACCTCGAAGCCGGCGCGCTCTCGAGTAAGGCCGCCCGGCCCAAGCGCCGACACGCGCCGCTTGTGGGTAACCTCCGATAAAGGGTTGTTCTGATCCATAAACTGGGACAACTGGCTGGAACCGAAAAATTCCTTGACCGCCGCTGCCACCGGTTTGGCGTTGATCATCTCCTGGGGCATCAGCCCTTCGGATTCGGCCAGGCTCAGCCGTTCCTTGACCGCGCGTTCGACGCGAACCAGGCCGATACGGAATGCGTTTTCGGCCATTTCGCCGACGCTGCGGATACGACGGTTACCCAGGTGGTCGATATCATCGACCGTGTCGTTGGTGTCACGGATATTGATCAGCGTACGCAGGGCGGCGACGATGTCTTCCTTGTTGAGAACTCCCGAGCCCTCGGAATGGTCGCGACCGACCCTGCGGTTGAACTTCATGCGCCCGACAGCCGACAGGTCGTAACGCTCCGGATTGAAAAACAGGTTGTTGAACAGGTTTTCCGCGGCATCCTTGGTCGGCGGCTCACCCGGACGCATCATGCGATAAATTTCGACCAGCGCCTCAAGGCGATTGGTGGCCGGATCGATGCGCAGCGTATTGGAGATAAACGGACCCTTGTCCAGCTCATTGATATACAGGGTCTTTATTTTCTTTTCGCCGGCCTCTATCAGCTGCTCGATCAGTTCCACGGTCAGCTCGTCGTTGGCCTTGGCCAGCAACTCCCCGGTTTCCTTGTTGACGATGTTGTGCGCAAGGATCTTGCCTTCAAGATATTCCGGAGATATCTCCAGTTCCTTGATCTTGGCTTCCTCGATCTGCTTGACATGGCGGGCGCTGATGCGACGCCCTTCTTCGACGATGGTCTTGCGACCCACCTTGATATCGAACGGCGCCGGCTCTCCGCGCAAACGCGATGGCAACAGCTTCATTTTTATCGCTTTCTTTCCCAGCGTAATGTTATTGAATTCGAAAAACGTGGATAGAATCTCCTCGTCGTCCATCCCCAGGGCACGCAGAATGATCGTGACCGGCAATTTGCGGCGGCGATCGATGCGCGCAAAAACACAATCCTTGGGGTCGAACTCGAAATCGAGCCATGAACCGCGATAGGGGATGACCCGCGCGTTGAAAAGCAATTTCCCCGATGAATGGGTCTTGCCCTTATCGTGGTCAAAGAACACGCCCGGCGAGCGATGCAACTGCGAGACGATGACGCGCTCCGTACCGTTGATCACGAAAGTACCGTTATCGGTCATCAGCGGCATCTCGCCAAGATAGACTTCCTGCTGGCGGATTTCCTTCACCGGCTTTTCGCTGCCCGGCGCTTCCTTGTCACGAATTTCGAGATCGACAAGTACCCGCAACGGGGCCGAAAAGGTCAGGCCGCGAAGCTGGCATTCCTTGACATCGAATGCCGGCACACCGAGACGATAGCTCACGTACTGGAGCGCAGCATTCCCGGAATAACTGACAATCGGAAACACCGATTTGAAGGCCGCGTGCAAGCCCATATCGTTGCGCTTTTTCGCCTCGATATCGACCTGCAGAAATTTACGGTAGGAATCGAGTTGTATGGACAAAAGATAAGGTACCTCAAGAATACTCGGCTGTTTGCCAAAATCCTTGCGTATACGCTTTTTCTCGGTGAACGAATATGCCATCGTGTGCTACCTCGGTTCGGGCTGTCGCATCAGGCCGCTATACAGCGGCTTTCAGCCCGGCATAAAACAGAAACGGAAAAAGGCCGGCGATAACGATCACCAGCCTGTCCCGGTTGAC
>BFAU01000230.1 GCA_008975185.1 bacterium MnTg04
CTCGCACAGGAAAAGGAAATCAATACGTTTTTCCACCTGCAGAGCCCGACGGTCATCGCACGATTGCAGGAGTCGTTTCCCGAACTTGGTAACGCGCCGTCACCCAAAGATGTCTTTCTCAGGCTGCGCGAGCTACGCAACCATTGGTAACCAGAAACTACGACATTGTTTGCCGGAGTTTTTCCAGACGTCTCGCCTGGGACGGATTCGGACTGAACAATTGACGGGACGCAAGCCACAACCACAGCATGGCGCCGTAGACGCGAATCTGGACTTCCAGCCGTTCGCGCAGTTCGGGCACGTTGCCGCCGGCATATGCGTTCAATAGCGCTTTGGCTGTAGCCTCATCGAGTTCGTGATAGACGATCAACGATGCCAGGTCGAACATCGGGTCGTTATCGCAGGCATACTCCCAGTCGAGCAGCACGAGATCCGGACTGGCGACCACATTGGCTGCCACTACATCGTTGTGGCAACAGCAACAATTCGTGATCTCGGCAGCGCTCTCGACGATCGCTTTGCAGCGTTCGCCGAATCGATGCAAATCCGACTGCAACTCCAGTCTGCCAAGATAGCTGCCCGCGGCCCCGACCGGATCGAACCGCTCACCGGACAACGGCAGTACATGCACGCGTCGCAGGACAGCGGCCAGGACCTCGATATTGTCCCGGCTGGTGAGATCGTCTGCGGTCCACACCCTCCCATCAACGTAACGGCTTAGCAGGATTCCTTGTTCGACGTCTGCATAAACGATACCTGGCGCCAAACCGGCGGCAGATGCATTCCGCAAGATTTTGAGTTCACGGGCGCGATTCAGACCAATGGTATGCGTTTGTTCGTCATCCAGCCGCAACACATAGTTTTCGCCACCGCGGCCGATCTTGTAAACGCGGTTCGTCAGGCCGCCTTTCAGCTCTTCGATGAGGAGGTCCTCGGCATCCCATCCGGGTACCAGGCAAAGGGCCTCGACCGGATCCCGGGCCGCGCTCATGCCGGCGCCGTGATCGGCCGGGCAGCTCGGTAAGACCGCGTCCAGGCTACGAGACCAAAAGGAATCAATAAAACGTAGATCACGAAAAGGAGCGATGTGAACGGCAACTCGCGGGACCAGTAGATGACGATCGACACGAGATCGATCGCCAGCCAATACCACCAGTTTTCAAGAACCTTGCGAATCAGCAGGAATGTTGCCCACACTGCAGCGTACGTGGTCATCGAGTCCATGTATGGAAACGCCGCATCCGTATGCCGCTTGAGCAGGTACCCCGTGGCAAGCGACAATGAGGCGATCATTGCCATGGCAACGATATGAGTGCGCAACGGCCACACCGATACCGGCAGCTCCGCCAGGTCGCCCGATCCTTTGTCCCACACCCACCACCCATAGATCGCCATCGCGAAATAGAAACCGTTCAGCAAGGACTCCATGTAGAGTTTCGCCTGCATGAAAAGATACACATAGATAGCGGTACTGACGGCAGCGCACAGCCAACACCAGATACTTTGCCGAATCGCAAACAACAGGTAGGCGATCGCAAGGAGCACCGCCGACAATTCAAAAACCGACAGTTGCGAAAATTGGCCGGCCAGGACTGCCGGCAGACTATCCATTGCCTGTTTGTTCGCCCAACGGATTGTTCAATATCTTGATCACGAATACGGCCTTGGGCGTCTGCTCGAAGCTCACGCGAATTTCCTGCGAGAGCGCGGCCATTACCTCGCCGTATTCGCCGCGTATCTGCGTACTCATGGGATTCGTTATCACCTCGAGCGCTGTATTTGCCTTCAGTCGCTCGATGACGTCCCGAATCGGCGTCAGGAAATCCTGATCAAGGGGGTAGAGACTGATATCCACTGCAACTCGCATTATTAATACCTCATTTCAAAGGTGATGCCGATCTGGCGCGGGTCGCCCTGCCGTATGTACAACGTGGGCGGAAAATTCGGTGGTTCGTTGCCAAAGAAGAAACCGCGCACCGCATAGCGCTCGTTGAACAGGTTGCGCGCCCAAATCTGGGCGGTCCAGCGTGCCGTCTGATAGCCGAGACGAACGTTGACGAGCTCGAATGCCTCGGATTTCTGGTCATGGCTGACGTCGAAATAGAATTCGTCACGAGCCGAGACATCGATCCGCGCGAAGACACCGCTCGGGTGACGGTACACTCCGCCCAGCGCCAGTGTATAGGCCGGCGCATGTGCCTGGTCACGGCCACTCAGATCGCCAAGAGGCGTCACGAAGTCGTCAAACTCGGCATTCAGGAAGCCAACATTGGCATACAACTCCCAGGCATCGTCCGGTATCCACTTCAGGTCGGCTTCAAGTCCGAGAGTCTTGCCTTTGGCGGCATTGTCGGTAAAAAACACAAACGACGCGGGATCGTTTGGCACTAACTGAAAAGAGGTCCGTACCTGTTGGTCGCGCCGATCGTTGTAAAAAACAGCAGCGTTGAACAGCAATCGGCCATCGAGCCAGAACGATTTGATGCCGGCCTCGAGGTTCCACAGTTTTTCCTGCTCGAAATTGCGGCGGTCCGCTGGCACCAGGCCGAGATTGAATCCGCCTGCTTTGTACCCCTTGGCAAGCGACAGGTAGCCGGTTAGGTTGCGCACGAAATTGACGCTATAGGCAATCTCACCGCCCAGCATCGTTTCGCTCGGCCCCAATGCGAGACCTAGGGAATCCGTGTAGTCGGTCGAGCGGTTTTCGACCCGCAGCCCAACGGTCAGCTCGCCCGAGTCGCCAATTGCGAAACCAAGCTGTCCGAACAACGCCACGTTGAGGGATTCAAAGCGACTGTCAAACGGGGGGGGATCGAGCGAAAGAGCAAAGCCGGAGAAAGGATCGAAATACTCACCCCGGTTTACGGTCATGAGCCGTTCTTCGAGTCTGAAAAGATAGACCCCGGCAAGCCACTGCGCCGCATCATTGAACAGCCCGCCACCATCTGTCGATGCAATGCGAATTTCCTGGCTCATCGTTTTGCGCTCACGGTCGTTCAGCGAAACAAAGTCGTAAGTGAATGGCGCCCAGGAGGTTTCATTGCCCCAGTCGGCATCGAACGAAAAATCGATGTCCGAATTCACAAAAGACGTGATCGCGGTCAATGAGATCGTGTCCGACCCGCGCCAGACCGCCTTGAAGGAAGCGCCGGCACTCGCCTGCGCATCCTTGCCCGGTTTGTCTGACAATACCGTAAGAGAGTTGTCGATCGCGAAGGCGTCATAGCCGTCATCGATATCCGTGTACATCCCGGTGAGACGGAATGACCAGTCGCTGTCGGTTTCCCACAACAATTTACCGCGTACCGTCGATTCCCGCCTGCCATTGGTGTCCGATCGGCCAAGGAACGTGTTGTTGCGAAATCCATCGCTTTGGTAATGGTGGGCGCTGAACCGGTAGCGCAGCGTGCTGCCCGCCGACACCGGGCCGCCAAACGCCACGCCGCCCGCGACTGTTCCATCCTGGCCGGCAGTCAGGCGCGCCATACCGGTCCATTCATCGGTCGGATCGACGCTTTGCACGAAGATCAGGCCTGCCAGCGCATTTGCGCCATAGCGACTGCCCTGCGGACCCCTGAGGATTTCAATTCGTTGAATATCGAAAAGCGTCGCAACGGCGCCAATGCCGCTGAAGTCGATGTCATCGATCAAGAAGCCTACCGATGGATTCGGCGCACCTTCATATTGCTCGAGTTCACCGACCCCGCGGATCTGAAAAAACCGGGCGCGGTTTCCGTCGCCCGACCAATTGATGTTGGGAAGGGAATAAATCAATTCTTCGAAATGCTGAACAGCCGCCTGCTCGATCATTGCACGGTCAAGAACCGTAATACTAAGCGGCACCTCGGCGACGCTTCGCTCTCGAAAGTCTGCAGTGACTATGATCTCTTCGAGCGTCTCTTCCGCAACTGAGACGTGCGCAAGGCATAAGGAAAGGAGCGCAACGGCCACTCCGCTAAATACACATTTGACTGAAAACATTCAAGAATCCCCTTCCTACGCCGGTATTGTCCGGATCAGGTTCTAAGGGTTCCCGCACTGACATCACTACCCAGCGACATCACGGGTCTCAGGTCGATTGACCACCCCTGGTTATTGGTGAATTATACAGCAAATCGGAAGTTCAATGACGATGTTACCGGCCTAGGTGTTTTCGCCGTTCGTGGCTACCGTTGTTGTCTCCGCGAACAGCTCCGTGAAACGCGAATCCGGATAGTCAGAAATGGTGTCTGCTATGGTTTGCATTTCGACATGGTGGTCGAAGAACCGGGGCTCGGGTCTTAGCAGATGATACTGCCTGAATCGCCAAAACGACGTGGCTACTGCGGCATATACAGCAAAGGTCTTCAATGTTTCTCGTTCGATTAATGGAAGAGTCGTCTCTTGCTGATAACCGCGTATGAACCATTCCGCCTTTTCAAAAGAGATACCTATACGATCTCGGCAAGCGCCGACGATCGCCATTCCCAGATCGAAGCTGCGGTAGTAGTGGCAAGCTTCTTCAAAATCAATGATCGCCATGAGCTGGTCACATTTGACGATCACGTTATCGAAGAAAACGTCACCGTGAATTAACGCCATCGGCAGATGCTCAGGGATACGTTTTTCCAGGTAACCGTTCTTCTCCGATAACCAGTCGATATAGGCATGACCAAGATTGGAATTCGTCACCTCGAGGAAATGGCTACGGCCATAGGGAAACGATTGAGGGACGTAAGAAGGCGCGGGAATCTCATGCAACCGAGCCATTTCTTCGCCCAACTGAACGAGTAGCTTCTCAGTTAAGTCAGCCGTGATTTCCCCGTCAATGAAACGCTTCAACATGACAGGTTTTTCATCGTGCAGAACCACAATGGGCTTTTTGGGTGGCACAACGACTCGCGAGGTGCGAATACCTCGGTCGGTCAAATATAGCAGTAGGGTCGCAAGGTTGGTTGCGTGCTTTAAGGATTTTTGATCCCAAAGCGTCAGGACGTACCGTCCCGAACTCGTTTCAATGCAATAGTTGCTGTTTTCCTGCCCGCCGTCCATGACGGAGAAAGTTGTAACGTCACCGATGCCGAACCGACGAGCGAGGCTCTCGACAGCACTCCTGTCAAGACGAGCATAAAGTGCCATCTTTTTCCGCGCCTAATTAACCTTGGATAATTCTGCGAAATCAATGAGGATGACGTCTCTGTGCCCGTCACCGTCGCGGTCGCCGGAGGCAATCGGGGAAACGCTGTGCCACATCGAACTATCAAAATAATATGAGTCGAAGTAAGACTCCTGCTTCCAAACGGCTTGGGGATGTCCGGTCGGCTCCGGCCCGCTGCCGTAAAAGTAGTTGATGCCGCCATTAACGTTGTGGCGGCTGATCAGATGTTGCGCAGTATAGGTTTCATCGTCACGATGAATGCCCTCGGGTGTGGGGTTTCCCGGGACTCCAGTCGTGGCGAGTATCCTGATCTGATGGACACCGACCAACCAGTCATTGTTGATGTGTTTCTTCGAGGTCAACTGTGCAAAGTCAAACTGAATGAGGTCGCGCAGGAATGGATTTTTGACGGTGTTGGCGGCCAGTGGAGCAAAGTGCCTTTGCTCACCGCCGTTGAGAGGGTTGATTTCGATGCTTTGATAGAAAGACGCGCCGGGAATGTAGGCCAAATGACCGGTCGCAGCAGACAGCTGGAACAGGCCGTACCGCCTTAATCGGTATTTTCCACCATCGGCCATGTAGGGATCTAACTCGAGACGCTCCCAGTCTCGCCGGAATAGTTCACCAGACCCATGCAAACCTGCTACAAACGAAAATTCACGGGCAGGAACTAGTGCGTAACGATTTCGTTCAATGCTATTCCTAATATCAGTGTGAATAGCGATCATTTTCTTTTTATCTCCTAAAACACGCCAGCGGCATACAAGAGGGTCTCAGTTTGGTCGTTGGCACTAACCGAGATTCAGGCGAAAGACGAATCGACAACTATTCGACGGTTCGGATACTGTCATCGAGAAGCAGCGGCCTTATCCCTTGTCTATATCCTAAATATTACCTTTCCTATTGTCGCCTTCGGGCTTTTCGGCGCGGCGGCGGGCGGTTCAAACCGCCTCTTAGTACCAACCACGGACTTGGTCGGCCAATCCGACCCTCTACGTGGCTCCCAGTTCCTTGAGACGATTCTCCCCTTCCGGGGCTTCGCCCACTATGTTTATCAGACGTGTAATGCTTCCGGAAAGAAAACTATCCGGAAGCCAACATTGATAGTGGGTTGTCCGATTGGTTGCCGAAAGGCCACAACCTTCCATTCAGCGGCAACCACCTGGCCCAAGCGGCCAGGTTGGCGGAGCGTCAGCTCACTGTTGCTCTAAAATCAAGTATAGCATGGAGCCGCTGCTAAAACGGTGCCAGTGTCAAGTTATGTAGTTATTCTAACCAGTTACTGGACTGGCAAGGATGCCGAGAAAACCGCAACTGCACTCTACTTTGGGAAACAGAAGTCCGGTTGACTATGAGAAACTGCAAAAAGTTGCTTAACCAGGTGTCCGTAAAGCTATGACCAGCTCAACCGGCCCCCTGTATCGTCACTCACCAAACGGCATGTGCGTGTCAGCAGTTGATCCCCATAACGGTCTGCTCAACCGCTCTGAATAAAGAGAAAACATCATATTAAAACTGATGCTTATTCTCAGCTTAATTCCTCCGTGCGGCTCAATGCGCGAAACGCTCGGGAAACCAACAGCAACCGACTGGCATATTGCGCTGTTGGGAAAAGTAAGGACCCGTGGTATTGCATTCCCTTTTTTCGCGGGGTATGCCTGTGCCAGAATCTTCTTTATATACCAAGTATAGTTCAAAGAAAATCGCTTGCCCTGCTGGTTTGAAAATGGCTCTGGCACCACACCAGCGTTCTCGATCGCCGTGTCGCCCTCCTCCCGGTGAATCCATACTGAAAACCGGAGCAACCCCCTCCCGAGATAAAGACCCATAGCATCAAGGCCGAATTACCCTCCTCGGCGATGAGTTCCCCGACCATCGGTGCGGCCGCATCAGTCAACACCAGTTGCGTTGCCGGGCACTTTCGTTGACCAACTTCTTCTATATATCACCTACATTGGCCACACCCATAAGATCATTGGGATGGAAACCGCAACGATCAGTATTTCCAGCGGCAGGCCCATGCGCCAGTAGTCACCGAAGCGATAGCCGCCCGGCCCCATGATCAGCATATTGTTTTTGTGGCCAATCGGTGTAAGAAACGCGCAGGATGCGGCCACTGCAACGCCCATCAGGAACGGGTCCGGGCTCACGCTTAGCCGGTCTGCAATTTCTACGGCGATCGGCGCGGCGATCACGGCTGTGGCCGTATTGTTCATGACGTCCGAAAGCATCATCGTGACGATAATCAACAGCGCCAGGACCATGACTGGCGAAAATCCGGCGGACAAATCGACGATACCGTTGGCAATCAATGAGGTACTGCCGGTTGTCTGCAGCGCACTGCCGATCGGAATCATGCAACCGAGCAAGACTATCACCGGCCACTCGATGGAATGGTAGATTTCGCGGAGCGGTACGATGTTGGACAATGCCATCACCGCCACGACACAGCCCAACGCGACCGGCAGATAAACGATACCGAAACTGGCCGCGACAATGGCAGCCGAGAAAACACCGACGGCGAGCCAGGCCTTGTCCCGCTGGATAACGCGCTGACCACGGTCGGCCAGGGGCAACATGCCAAGGCGTTCGGTCACATCTGCCAGGCGTTCGTCGGCACCGAGCATCAACAAGACATCGCCGGGATGGATGACCAGCTTGCGGACATTGTCCCGAAAACGCTTGCCACCCCGAGATACTCCGACAATTGCGACGCGATAACGATAGAGCAAGCGGAAAGAGTTCGCCGAGCGACCAACCAGCGAAGATGACTCCGGAACAACGACCTCGCTCAACTGCAGGTCTTCGCTCTTGAGCAGACCTTTCCCCGCACCGATATATTCGAGCCCCATCGTACCCAGCGCCTCGGTGATGTTCTCCGGATGCGCCTCGACGACGAGAATATCGCCCGCCTCGATCTCGACGACCCGAGCCAAGCCCGGCATGCGCTCGCCCTTTCGTGTCAGACCGATGATCTCAACGTCGCTCTTTTTCGCAATCTCGTCCAGCTCCCGCACGCGCTTGCCAATGACCGGCGAATCATCGGGCACTCTCAGTTCGGCGATATAGTCGGCGAGACCGAACAGTTCTTTCTGCGGATCCTCCTTCCGGCGTTCCGCCGGCAGCAAACGCCAACCGATAAGCGCAACATAGGCGACACCAACCGCGGCACACGCCAAACCGACGGGAGCAAAATCGAACATCTTGTAGGATTCGCCCAGTGCATCGTTGCGAAACTCGGCAATGATGATGTTGGGCGGCGTACCGATCAGCGTAATCATGCCTCCCAGGATCGACGCGAATGACAGCGGCATCAGGGTGAGCGCCGGTGAGCGTTTGGCTTTGGACGCGGCCTGCAAATCGAGCGGCATCAACAATGCCAGCGCGGCCACATTGTTCATGAACGCAGACAAGACTGCCGAGAGCGCAGACATGATCCCGATATGCGCCGCGAGCTTCCTCGAAGCGTCGACGAAGAATCGCGCGAGTAACTCGATGACACCGGAATTCGACAGCCCGCGGCTGATGATGAGCACCAGCGCGATGATGATCGTCGCCGGATGACCAAAGCCGGAGAAGGCCTGATCCGTTGGCACAACGCCCGTCAGGAGCGCCGCCAGGAGCGCCACGAACGCCACCAGGTCGTAACGCCAGCGCCCCCAGACCAGGAACACGAAAACGAAGATCAACAACGAGAAAAGAATGATTTGGTCGGGCGTCAAAATTATGGGTTTCCCTTGTTGATGGGTCGGGTCGCCTGGGACAGCCTGGTTCGCAGGCAAGGTCCAGCAGCCTCACTGCCAACGGCAGCCACGCCTACTGGGCAGTAAAACCGCCGTCAACGCACAAATCCGTACCGGTCACGAAAGACGCCTGGTCCGAGCAAAGCCATAACACGGCATTTGCTACCTCATCCACCTGCCCAATGCGCCCGATCGGATGCAGGGTACTCAAATCGTCTTTGGTCGTTTCGAGACTATCGGCAAGCCGATCGACCATCGATGTATCGATTACTGCCGGATTGACCGTATTGACGCGAATCCCCTGCGCCGAATACTCCAGCGCAGCGCACTTGGTGAGCCCCATCACGGCGTGCTTTGAGGCAGAATAAATCCCCAAGCCGGGAAATCCGACTACACCGGCTACTGAAGAGTTGTTGACGATCGCCCCACCGCCGGTCTTCAGCATCTGCGGTATTTGATACTTCATCGACAACCAGACCCCTTTGACATTTATGTCCATAACGTACCGGTAGTTATCGTCCGTCTGATCCGCGAGCGGGGCAACGAGCCCTTCAACACCGGCATTGTT
>BFAU01000231.1 GCA_008975185.1 bacterium MnTg04
CTCCTGGACATCGATGCCTAGATGACGCTTGTACCAAGCCTGCAGCGCAGGTGCATCCTTTGCCTTGAAGAAGATGCCGCCGATGCCAGTGACTCGCTTCATTTGAACCTCCGATGTGGTTGTGGGGTGGCGTTTCTTCTGCGACCTAACGACCTGCATCAGCGGCCGGCCGCAGGCCGGTCCGGCGCCGCAGGCGCGTACTGCATGCGCTGGTTATTGGGCAACACGCTAAGGATCTCAACGTTCAGCTACTCAGCTTCAAACCTTACCCTATTCTCAGCCATCCACTTTTCCATATGCTCCTTGCTATGGCTTGGGTCGTTCATTACGTCAGCATGAGCCTCCATGTAGTGAGGTTGAAGAGCTTTCATCCATTCTTCGAATGTCTCGCCTTCCGCAGTAACTTCGCATAGATCGCATTTAAGAGTTTTCATAACCTTCCTCAGTTGTTGGTTTTCGTAGTTATCATAGCGACACCGCCAGTCCGTATGCTGAAATAATGATGCAACTGGATTCTAGCGGATTAGTAATCCTCCGTTTCAGGTTGAAAGCGGAAACTTGCGACGGCGGCTGACATTGCCCTATAACGATTTGGATCAGTTGCCGGCGCGGGCCTTGCCTTTGCAAGGGCCGTGACGGTCTGCTGCATCTGCTTGTTATACGGCGCCTCGATCATCCGAAGGTTCCCAATTTATCGAAAGGTTGCACGAACTACTCCGCCTTTAGGCGCCCCTTCATATCAGTGTATGCAGTTTCGATTAGCTTCATCAGAGCCGTGGCATCGACGTCACGTTCGGGCCTGAGTTTCACATGACGCATAAACTTGCCAGTGCCTTCCAACAAGGCCTCCGGATCAGCAATATCGGCGCCACGAAAGAACCCGACATTGACATGAGCTTTGAAGGCATTGACATAGGCGAATGCCGCATCACCTACACACGCTGTCGGATGGCCATCATGCAGTAACTCTCGAACGTCGTCTCCGCAGTCGCCCATGACCTCAAACCAGCCCTGCGCGATCGCCCCCAATTCACCCGAATGCTCGCGCATCCAGACCGCGATAGCTGGATCTCGCTTGACCGAGCTGGGGAATCGCAGAAGTTGGCTCATGGCGATCTCATCTCGAGGCTGGGCCGCAAAGCTGGACTCTCGAGTCTCGCGGTTTCCAGCGCCGTATAACGTTTTAACTCAGCAGCGCTTGAGGCTGACGTGGCCTTTGCGGCAGCAAAGGGCACGGCAGGGTCAAGTGACTGCTGCAGTGGCTTGTTATGCGTTGGTATGGTCAATTTCATGGACAAAGCATTACTACATTGTAATCGGATAACCAGGAATTTTTTTCATTATGAACTACATTCGCCATTTGACCGCACCCGGATGGAATATCTCCCGGGTAGCAGATGAGGTACGCATTCGATTCATCGACGAACCAAAGCTCCGGTGGTGGCGGATGGTCCTGATCAATGCCAAAGCCTTTTGGAAAGGCAGCGCGACGCATCTCGACAGCCTCTACAGGGACGGTAGCCAGTTTTTCCCATTCTCCCGAGACTGATGGTGTTCGGCGGCAAAGTTCCACTTGCACCGAACTGCGACTAAAATCGTTGTGAGCCGCACAGCTTACGCAGAGCGTGCAAACCAGCGCCAACGACTCACGACGCATAACGCTTAGATAAGCGGCGGGCCGTGACCGTCACTTTTCTTGCGCAAGCAAGAAAAGTGACGGGTAGGTCCGTCCGCTTCATCGACTGGTTAGGTGCCGACGCACCGCCTCGATTGACGAAAATATAGGATTTCTATCCAGATAGCGGACCTTTGATAAAGCGTCAATTAGTGGATCACCGTTGGATGATGGTAGCAAATCATAATCTCCAGACGCGATCCAGAAGCGGCCTCGATTGTTTGGTCTCGAAAACTGAGCCTTCAAGGGATTACCATCCGCATCCCAGAATAAATAGTTTCCATTTTCGACATCTATACCCTCGCAGTACGCTATAAGAGCTTCTTTGGTTGGAAAAGCCATCAAGCCTCTATCGTCGGTTGCGAGTGCGAAAAACATAGGCATCTAACAGTTAAATATGTGGCAGAGCGGTATAGTCTTCTTCATCAGCTTGGATAAAATCGAATCACCAGAATGGTCAAGGTCACTACCAAAACTAAAAGCATAGTGGACATTACGACGCGTCGTAGGACCACAGAAACACCCTCAAACCGAGTTATGCCAAGGTATATTCCACTGCCTAACGCGACTATTCCAAAGAGTCCAGCGAGCAACCCAGAGCCACCATAATACAATACTCGCTCGGGTTCTCCATGGATCCCCAAAATACTGGGGTCTGAAATTTGGGAGAGGCCAGTAAAAAGCAAACATAAGACCACACTTCCAAAAAAAACATTACGAGCCATATTAACTAATCTGTTGCTTGGTCAGTGCCACATAACGACCTGCATCAGCGGCCGGCCGCAGGCCGGTCCGCCGCCGCAGGCGCGAACTGCATGCGCTGGTTATCGGGCAACACGCTAAAGTTCCCAACGTTCAACTACTCTGCTTCAAACCGTACCCTATTCTCAGCCATCCACTTTTCCATATGCTCCTTGCCATGGCTAGGGTCGTTCGTTACGTCAGCATGAGCCTCCATGTAGTGAGGTTGAAGTGCTTTCATCCATTCTTCGAATGTCTCGCCTTCCGCAGTAACTTCGCATAGATCGCATTTAAGAGTTTTCATAATCTTCCTCAGTTGTTGGTTTTCGTAGTTATCATAGCGACACTGCCAGTCGGTATGCTGAAATAAGGATGCAACTGGATTGTAGCGGATTAGTAATCCTCCGTTTCAGGTTGAAAGCGGAAACTTGCGATGGCGGCTGACATTGCCCAATAACAGTTAGTTATATGGATGGAGCAATATATCACCGTTAAATGGGGTAATAAATGCGTGGGCTTTATATGCACAGAAGCGACATACTGCCTGGTTGGTCTAACTCACTCAACGGTCACCGACTTCGCCAGGTTGCGTGGTTGATCGATGTCGGTGCCTTTCAATACGGCGGCGTGGTAGGACAGCAGTTGCAGCGGTAAAGTATAAACAATGGGCGCCTGCATCTCCTCGACATGCGCGGGCATGGTCAGGACGGTAACGCCGGGTTCCGATTTGAAACCGGCGTCGGGATCGGCGAAGACGAACAACTCGCCGCCCCGCGCGCGCACTTCCTGCAGGTTCGATTTCAGTTTTTCCAGCAACTCGTTGTTTGGCGCAACCGTAACCACCGGCATGTCGTCATCCACCAGTGCGAGCGGTCCGTGTTTGAGTTCGCCGGCGGGATAGGCTTCGGCGTGTATATAGGAAATCTCCTTGAGCTTCAGCGCCCCTTCCATCGCGATCGGGTACTGGATGCCGCGGCCAAGAAAAAGCGCGTGATTCTTGTCGGCGAACTGCCTGGCCAGTTGTTTGATTTCCCCGTCGAGTTTGAGAGTCTGTTTTAGCAGGTCGGGAAGCTGTGTAAGCTGCCCGACCAGTTTTTGCTCGGTTTCCGCATCGAGCGCGCCGCCACGGCCCAGCGCGATAGCCAATAGTGCCAGCGCCGTCAGCTGGGTCGTGAATGCCTTGGTGGATGCGACGCCGATCTCCGGCCCGGCCCGCGTCATCAACACCAAGTCGGACTCGCGGATCAATGAACTCTCGGCCACGTTGCAAATGGCGAGGTGGGCCAGGTAGCCTTTTTTCTTCGCCGCACGCAAGGCTTCCAGTGTATCCAGCGTTTCTCCGGATTGTGAGATCGTCACGAACAAGGTGTTGTCCGCAACGACCGCATTGCGATAGCGATATTCGCTGGCGATATCGACGCTGCACGGCAAGCGGCAAATCTGCTCGATCTGGTAGCGGGCCACGAGGCCGGCATGATAACTGGTGCCGCAGGCGATGATGTGCACCGCCCGGGTCTTGCTGAATACTTCGTGCGCCTTGAGGCCGAACGCCTGTTCCAGTAAATGGCCGCCGGCAACCCTTTCGGCCAGCGTGTTGGCCACGGCCTCTGGCTGCTCGTAAATCTCCTTGAGCATGAAGTGGCGATATTGCCCTTTGTCCATGGCGTCTGCGCTGAGCTGGCTCTCCCGCACCGGCCGGTCAGGATCATTGCCTTCGCTGTCGAGAACTTTCACCGATGCGCAGGTGATTTGGGCGACATCGCCGTCTTCGAGAAAAACAAAGCGGCGGGTAACCGGCAGCAGCGCGGCCACATCGGATGCCACATAGTTTTCATCGCTCCCCAGGCCGAGTACGACCGGCGTACCGCAACGGGCGGCGATCAGGCGGTCGGGAAACTTGCTGCTGACGATGACCAGGGCGTATGCGCCAACCAGTTCGGCTACCGTTGCGCGAACTGCAGACAGCAGGTCGCTATTTTTTTGCAGGTGAAAATCAATGCGATGGGCGACTACCTCGGTATCGGTCTCCGATTCGAATTCGTAGCCGGCATCAATCAACTCCTGTTTCAATGACAGGTAGTTTTCGATAATGCCGTTGTGAACGATCGATAAGTGATCGCCCGAACTTTGCGGGTGGGCATTGACCTCGTTCGGTACGCCATGGGTTGCCCAGCGTGTATGTGAAATTCCGATTAAACCCCGCATCGGGTTTTCATCGAGTCCGTCCTGCAAGGACTGGACCTTGCCTACCCGGCGCAGGCGATGCATTTTTTTATTGTCATCGACGACCGCTATCCCGGCCGAATCGTAACCGCGATACTCCAGCCGGCGCAGCCCCTCCATCAGGATGGGTACGACGTCCCTTTCAGCGATTGCTCCAACGATACCGCACATACGATCCCTCGCTATTCCCTGGCTTTCTTCCGTGGGCTCTTCCAGCCTTTGACTGTCGTTTGCCTGCTGCGCGCCAACGTCAGCTCGTTCGCCGGGGCGCTCTTGCAGATCGTGGAGCCAGCACCGATGGTTGCGCCTTTCTCCAGGGTTAGCGGTGCAACCAGTTCGACACCGGAACCGATAAACACATCGTCCTCTATGACCGTCTTGAATTTATTCGCGCCATCGTAATTGCAGGTAATCGTTCCTGCGCCGACGTTTACGCGCTCGCCGATTTCGGTGTCGCCTATATAGCTAAAGTGATTAATCTTGCTGCCTTTGCCTACACGGCTTTTTTTCACCTCGACAAAGTTCCCCAGCTTTGCCGACGCTTCGAGCACCGTCCCGGGGCGCACCCTGGCAAACGGGCCCAGTTCGCAGGACTCGCCAATCTCCGCATCTTCGATGACGGTATTCGCATGCACTGTGCAGCCGGCGGCAAGTTTCGAATTTCGGATAACGACGTTCGGGCCGATGCTGACGCCATCACCCAGCTCGACATCGCCTTCGAAAATTGCATTGATATCGATGACCACATCACGGCCGCAACTCAGCTTGCCGCGCACATCCACCCGCGCCGGGTCCAGCAAGGTCACCCCATCGCGCATCAAGTCGGCGGCCTTTTCAGCACGATTCGCCGACTCAAGCTCAGCCAGTTGTCGTTTGTCGTTCACGCCCATTACCTCGATTTCGCCCGCGGCGATCAGTACGTCTACCGGGAATCGATCCGCCACCGCCATCGCGATAACATCGGTCAGATAATATTCGCCTTGCGAGTTGTCGTTCCCCAGTTTTTCCAGCCAGTTCCTGAGATGCCTGGCCGGACAAGCCAGTATGCCAGTATTGACCTCGCATACCGTTAATTCGGTCTCATTGGCTTCTTTTTGTTCGACGATTTTTCGTACCTGGCCTTGATCGTTCCTGATAATCCGGCCATACCCGGTCGGGTCGGCCAGCATTACGCTGAGTAAGGCCAGTGACCCCGAGTCGGCCTTTCCCAATAATTCCGTCAGTGTGGCTTCGCTGATCAGCGGAACGTCACCGTACAGGACCAGGACCAGGCTGTCATCGGCGATACCCGGCAATGCCTGGGTGACCGCATGGCCGGTGCCCAGCTGTTGTTCCTGCAAAATCCAGTTGACCGGCCAGTCCGCCAGGGCTTGCGGGACCTGGTGGCCGCCATACCCATAAACAACGTGTACCGCCTCGGCGCCCAGATCGGCACTGCGCTCCAACACATGCTCCAGCAACGGCCGGCCAGCCAAGGGTTGCAAAACCTTCGGCAGTTCGGATTTCATGCGGGTGCCTTGTCCAGCGGCCAGGATGACGATATCCACCGGCATCAGATTCCATGCAGTGAGGAACCGCAATAATACCCTGCCGACCGCCGGATCGCAGGAAATTGGTCATAACTCATGGGCTTACTTATGCAGGAATTCTGACGGTCAGTCCTCCCAGGCAGTGGCTTTGGACTCGAAATCGCGACGCGTTGGGTTGACGATGCAAAACCGCTGACCGGTCGGTGCCTCCATTACCCACCAGCGCTTTATTTTTTTGATGCGTTTTGCACCGAGTTTTTCCAGGCGACCAACTTCGGCCTCGATATCATCGGTCTCGATATCCAAGTGCAGACGACTGGAGTGACTGACTTTTTGAACTTCAATGTGGACTTCGTCGTCCGGCGTTTCCAGCATGGCATAGTCTCTTTCATCTGGATCGTCACTGCATGACTTTGCGTAACCAAGCGCTTTGGCCCAGAACTCGGCGGCCTCGTCCAGGTCATCGGTATCGCAATCAATGATAAATCCTGCCAAACGGCTACGATGCATGATCTTTTCCTCTCCGTTCAAGGTGGCCTCGCCTGAATATTGTCAGAAAGCATTCTGCCGGCGACTTCCTTCAGAAGTTTTACCGCGACCATCGCCGTCATGTCGTTGATATCGCGCCTTGGGTTGTAACAGACGATGTCCGCCCCGATGACCGTCCCTTCCATGCGATGAATAATGTCAATCAGCATCCTGACCGATAATCCTCCTGGCTCGTGGTGTGAGACGCCGGGAGCATAAGCCGGGTCAAGGACATCCAAGTCTATAGTCAGATAAACCGGGCCTGAGAACTCGGGGGTAAAAGACGTGGGATCGAAATTCCGCATCTCGCAGGTTTCCACACCAAAGCGTTTCGCCTGCTCTTTCTGATGTGGGTTCTGGGCTCTGATTCCGACCTGCACCAGGCGGGAGGCCAAACGATTCTCCATGATCCGGGCGAACGGACAGGCATTAGACAGAGGATTACCGTCATATTCGTCATACAGATCCGGATGCGCGTCGAAGTGCAAAATACCGACCGGTCCGTGCCTGGCATGAATCGCCCGCATGATTGGATAAGTGATGGCATGGTCACCACCCAGGCTCAGCGGCAGCGCACCGTTGTCGAGAATTTCAGCAATATGTTTCTCGATTTCCATTAAAGCGTCGGGGCCGGGCCCGATTTCGCGATCACCAAGATCGACAAAACGGGAATTCTCGTTGAGATCAACCCCCAATTCCGATACCAGGTTCGCCGAACCGTTGTGCATTACCTCACGAATCTTCGCCGGCGCCTCGGCAGGCCCTTTCATGAAAGACGAATTTGAGTCCGAACAGAGTCCGATTAGCGCAACATCATTTTTTTTCAATGGGCCCTCCAATCGAAAACAGGCCGATTATCCCGACCGCAAGTGATAAATCGAGTTCAACCGCAAAGAAACAGAGCGAGGAACGAGCCGCGCTTTCATCATTCGAGTGCACTTGCCATGTGAGGCGGTATTGAACAGTCAAACATAACCAGCCTCTTTGTATCTTCGATAGCCTGCCGCCGTTAGTTCTGCAAGCTCCCTAAATAACTCTTGATCTGATGACTTGAAATTGAAACAGGATTTCCCTTGCATCCTCCGCTTGAGCTCAGGCGAAATATCCGAAAGTAGTTCTGAAAAAACGTAGACGGGCATTAAATGATAGCTAACATAGTTTTTTGTGATCCGCACCGCGCCGAAAAACATAGGCTTTTTATTTTTCATGATGTACTTGGTATCCAGATGAAAGTCACCCGGTTCGTTTTTTACAAAAACCATCTCACCAGCATGTTCGGCCAATATGCTTTTCAGGCTTTCGAACGCCTCTTGAAATCTTGAATCTTCACTCATGGTTTTACTACCTGATATTTGTAGTTTTCTCTGGCCACCTGACATTTATTCATTTTCTTATCTGTCCACCAGCCTTGGACCACCGGTAACGACTTCGTTGAGTTCTTTCCAGAATATCTCCGCAGCCGGAAGTCCGGCATCACGAATGATTTTCAGGTCAGTCGCCGCTGTCTGTGGCTGATCGTTTTCTGCGATTTGCAATTGGGATAAGTATGCCCGCGTTGACTCTACACCGGCGAAGCGCTGGTCTCCAGCCGATGCACGCGACATCACACCCGCTACCCGAAGTTGCTGCATTCGCTGTTCTATCGATTCATCTTCGGCAACGACAATGTCAGCGTTCAAAAACCAGCCACCCATTTTGAGGGCGCACACAACTTGTTTCAACAAAGCCAGTTTTTCGCCAGTGCTGAGGTGATGCAATGCATACGATGAAATAACCAGGTCGTAACTATCCGCAATCACTGTTTCCGCGGGCAGCCGACGAAAATCAGCAATGACCCAATTGAGCCGATTCGCCAATGGTCCCAGGCGGTCTGCTGCAATATCAACCATCGCCTCGGCGCCATCGACCGCGGTAACCCGTGCATTCGGGAACTTTTCCAGCACGCGCGCGGAAAAAATACCGGTACCCGCCCCGAGGTCCATGACCTTCAGGGCCGCTTCCTGATTGAACGGCACGATATCGAGAATGATCTCGATCATCTTGTGCCGCAGCGGATGCATGACATCCATATCGATGTCATAGGTTCTGACGCGTTCCGGGACGTCATAGGCTTTCAGGCTGTCGCCACCCATCGAATCTCTCCGCACGCTAAAAAGGGCGGTATATCTTACCCTTATTGTCGGGGCTTTTGCCCGCGACCGACCCGCTCAGAGAATTTGCCGGCCCAAGCAGTCGAACGCCCTGAGTTCCTGGTGGCTTGCCGGCGAATCAGGGCAGGCATCTTTAAACAAGGTCCAAACCATCATGTCGTGTACGTCTCCCTCGCTGTCGTTATAACGGCGCGCCAGGGTCGCCTCGTGCAGAAAACCCAATTTCCTGGGAATCGCCACACTGGCATCATTTTCCGGTGCACAATATACTTCGATGCGCTCGACCTTGGCGATTTCGAAGGCCACCCTGATCATGA
>BFAU01000232.1 GCA_008975185.1 bacterium MnTg04
CTATGCGCGGCACCATGAACACGGTTGCGCCCACGACAACGACGCCTAGAAAACCGGCGCCGAGCGCATACCAGGGCACGGATTGCCAAAGACCCAGCTTGCCGCCACCGAGTATGATCAGCGGCACGCTGACGGCGATCAGGCCACCGAGGTGCACGACAAAAACGCTCTCGAGCACGCCGAGGCGTTGATTGATCATGCTGGCCAAAGGCGCCTGCAAACCGATGGCGATGCCGCCAAGCAGACCGATCACAACGATTATGAAAAGGTGGTTCATGGCCTGCTCCTAGTCAAGAAAACTGCTGCCGTACTCCATGGGGGAAAGATCGAAATACGCGGCCAGGCTTTGCCCGATATCGGCAAAGGTCTCGCGGCGGCCCAAAGAGCCCGGCTTCACGCCGTTGCCATAGACCAGCACCGGTATGTGCTCGCGAGTATGTCGGTGCCCGGCCAGGTCGGGTCGCAGCCGTGGTCGGCGCTGATGATCAGCAGGTCTTCGTCGCCCAATACGGCGTACAAGTCCGGTAGCCGCGAATCGAAATACTCGAGCGCGTTTGCATAACCGAGCACATCGCGGCGGTGGCCATAGAGCATGTCGAAGTCCACGAAATTGGTGAACACGATCGAACGGTCGGGAGCCGACTCGAGTGCGGTCAGCGTGGCATCGAACAAGGCGGCATTGCCGTTGGCCTTGAGCTTTCGGGTGATCCCCTGGTGCGCAAAAATATCCGCAATCTTGCCGATGCTGATGACTTCGCCACCGGAATCCACCAATTTGTCCAGGACCGTCGGAGCCGGCGGTAGCACAGAAAAATCACGGCGATTGCCGGTACGCTCAAAACTGTCTTTATCGTCGCCGACGAAGGGCCGTGCTATCACCCGCCCGATGTTGTAGTCGTCCACCAGTTTCCGGGCGATCTGTGACAACGCGATCAATCGATCGAGACCGAAAGACTCCTCGTGGCAGGCGATCTGGAACACGCTATCGGCGGAGGCATAGACGATCGGTTTGCCGGTTCGCATATGTTCCTCGCCCAATTCCGTGATAATCACGGTGCCCGATGCGTGGCAGTTGCCCAGGACACCGGGTAGCTCAGCCTGCTCGATCAGCTTCGTCAGCAGCTCGGGCGGAAACGTATTTTCGCGTTCCGTAAAATACCCCCAGTCGAACAACACGGGCACGCCGGTCATTTCCCAGTGACCGCTTGGCGTGTCCTTGCCGGTGCTTAGTTCGGCGGCGTGGCCATAGGCGCCAATGATTTCGATATCGCGGTCGAGGCCGGCCGGGAATTGCCCGCAGCTTTCCTTAGTTGCGTGCAGCAGGCCCAGGCGCGACAGGTTGGGCAGAACCAGCGGCCCGCGCGAGTCGCCGGCCAACCCGCGGGCGCAATGGTCCGCGATATGGCCGAAGGTATTCGCACCGCAGTCGCCGAAGCGATCAGCATCGTCGGTCTCGCCGATTCCAAAAGAATCCATAATCAGGATAATGGCTCTTTTCATTTTCATGACCCGCGATCCTGAACCGTTGTCAGGTCACATCCCTTGCAGCGACAGGAAGAATCCGGCGAGCGCGGCATTCATCAGGTTTGCCAGGAGACCCGCCACGACCGCCATCAAACCCAGTCGGGCGATATCGTGGCGACGCTTCGGCACGATGCCGCCCAGACCGCCCATCAGTATGGCTATCGACGACAGGTTTGCGAAGCCGCACAAGGCAAACGTCACGATGGCTTGTGTGTGTACTGAGAGAGTGTCCTTGATCTGCACAAAGTTCGAATAGGCATAAAACTCATTGATGACAAATTTCTGCCCGATCAGATTTCCTGCCGGGACCGCTTCCGACCATGGCACGCCAAGGACGAAGGCAAGCGGCGCGAAGGCCTGGCCGAGGAAAAATTGCAGGGTGATGTCTTCGTAGCCAAACAGACCCGCGACTCCGGAAATCAGTCCGTTGAGTAATGCGATCATCGCAACGAAGGCCAACAGCATCGCGCCTACATTCAGCGCCAGTTTGAGCCCGACCAGCGCGCCGTTGCCAACCGCATCAAAAATGTTGACGGGTCTGTCCTCGTCGATTTCGGGCTCGCTCTCCGCTTCGGTTTTTCGAGGGCTCGTTTCCGGTTTGATAATCTTTGCCATTAACAGGCCGCCTGGCGCGGCCATAAAACTGGCCGCGACCAGGAATTTCAGATCGACGCCCATTGATGCGTAGGCCGCCATGACGGCGCCGGCAATGGTGGCGCAGCCGCCGGTCATCACGGCGAACAACTCCGATTCCGACATGTTGGCGAGATACGGCTTCACCACCAGGGGTGCTTCAGTATGACCGACAAAAATATTGGACGCCGCCGACATGGATTCGGTGCGGCTGGTCTGCAGCAGTCGATGAAGTCCTCCGCCAACGAAGGCGACCACTTTTTGCATGATCCCAAGGTAGTAGAGCGTCGACATCAACGCTGAAAAGAAAACGATCACCGGCAATACATTCAGTGCAATCGTAAAACCCAGGATTTCCTTGGTGTGCTCCCCGAAGACAAAAACAGTGCCTTCTTCAGCATAATCGATGACGTGCCTGACGCCCGATGCCACTTTATCGAGCAAATACCCGCCCGCGGGCACATACAAGACCAGAGCGGCGATGGTCGCCTGCAAAGAGAAGGCAAGCACTATCGTTCGATAATTGATCTTCTTGCGGTTATTGGAAAGCAGCATCGCCAGCGCGATGAGCACCATCATTCCGACCAGGCTCATGAGTATCGGCATTGGAGAATCTCTGTAATGCAGGGTCGTGGTAATTTACTATCAATTGCCATGCGTTTGCACGCAGTGTGCGAATTAACAAGCGAAAAATGGCGCCTCGCCGGGAGAGAAGCAATGAAAATGGTGATCGGATCCTTATTGGCGTTCGCAATCGGCGCCCTGTGCAAGGTTGCAGGCATACCGGTGCCGGCGCCGCCGGCCATAATGGGTGCGCTGCTGGTGTTCTCGATGACCAGCGGTTACGTGCTGGCCGGGCACTATGCGCGCGGCAAACAAGAAGGAGACCCGTCATGATCGCCTCCGCTATCGGATTGATCCTGGGTATGGGTATCGGGATGGCGTGTTACTGGTTCGATATTCCGCCCCCGGCGCCGCCAAAGCTTGCCGGCGCACTGCTGGTGATCGCGATGACCGCGGGATTCGTTGCTACCGATTTGTTGATCGGTGGGTGAAGGAGCCCGGGCTGGTAAAGACTATCGATGGCCAGGCCTGGCGGGATTGGCTGGGGATTCCAGGTATCGCTCAGGCAGAAAAAAGGCGCCAGCGGCGCCTTTTTTCGCGAAACACCACGAGCTCATTCATACAGGCGCGCCATGTAATCCACGGCTGCCTTGACATCATCATCGCTGAGACTCATCGCGCCACCCTTCGGCGGCATCATCCCGGTATCGCCCTGGTAGCCATTGATCGCATGGTCGTACAAGGTGGGAAGGCCCTGGTCGATACGCGGCGCCCAGGCGTCGTGGTCGCCGACTTTCGGTGCGCCGGCGATGCCGATACCATGACAGGCGACGCAACTGCTGTTGTAAATATCTTCACCGGACGTTGCAGCGGCAACCGGTTCCGGTTCCGGCTCCCCCGGCATGGCCCCATCGGACTGGCCGGCGATGGCAACCCGGGCGACCGGCGCAATACGCTTGGCCAGTTCTGCCTGGTAAGTCGGATCTTCCATCACGAAAACATTTTGGGTTTCCTCAATAATTGCGCCCGCCACAAAAAAAATAACAAAAGTGAAAACAACCAACAGGCCGAGAACCAATCCCATTTTATCGAAGAATTTGCGGTCGTGGCTCACAGTGCTGCTCCTGATTCCGGTAAGTAAATGGACGCGCGAAGTATACCGACAAGGCCGACCGCTATAAAGGAAGGCGCTTGATATCGCCCGGTTTAATCATCCGCGCGCCACTGCATGTAGCGTTTATGCGAGAAAGAGCCGATCCAGAATGGCCGCCGTGAGCAATAGACCCAACTGCACGATGGATGCGGCGAATGTTCGCCAACTTTGCGAAACGCTGGGTTGGGTCACGAGGCGTATGCTTGCAACAATGAAAAACGTGCCGCCAGCGGCGGCGCCCAATAAGTAGATCCACCCCATCCCGAACCACACCAGTGTAAGGGACAATGTCACCATGGCCACCGTATGGGCGAGAATCGCCCGAGTTGCGGTGCTTTCCGTGACTACCACCGGCAACATCGGAATTTCCGCTGCCGCATAGTCCTTTTTACAGGCGAGGGCTAACGCCCAGAAATGTGGTGGTGTCCATAAGAACAGCACGGTAGCCAAAATGATTGGAGCTGGCGCGAGTGAAGAATCCGCCGCGGCTGCGCCGGCCATAACCGCGAAACTGCCCGAGAGACCCCCAATCACGATATTGAGCCAGGTGCGGCGCTTCAGCCACACGGTGTAAACCACACCATAGGTGAAAGCACCGAGGAAGACGTACGCGGCGGCGATTACGTTGGTTGCCAATGCCGCTGCCACCAGCCCCACCAACAAGACCAAACCAATCGCTGCCAGCCAGTAGCCATCGGCCTTAAATCGCCCGGTCACGAACGGTCGCTGCCGGGTCCGTGTCATTTGCGCATCGAGATCGCGCTCGTACAGCTGGTTGAACGCGCCAACGCTGGCCGAGGACAACAGCACCCCGAGCGCGAGTACCAGTACCTGCCAAGGGGACAATCCGCTACCCGGGCTGACAGCAATACCTGCAAGCGCACATGCCATGATCAAGAACCCTAGGCGTACCTTTGCGGTGGTGTAAATCAGCTTTAGCGTTTGAATCATCGAAAAATCAATGTTATGGGGAAAGTGCTGGGATGTTACCAGAGCATCGCGACATCATAACTCAAACGGGAAATACGCAGATATTCCACTTTGGCGGCGAATACTTGCGGTGTGGCCGGTGGCCATGCACCGGATTGGCAAGGAGCCGCAATCCGGCCGCGGCGAGTCACGGAACATCACGGCAACCGGCGAGGGTGAGGCTGCTCAAGCAATCGAGTCGCTGGGTGTGGCGCCATGGCCCTGCACATAAGGTCAGGGTGAGTGGTTTATCGCACTGTGTGCTAGTATTTCATCGAGTTGGCCGATCTGCCAGTTCGGGGGGGAAGTGATGAAATGTTTGTATTACCTCGCGCCCACGCTGATCAGCACCCACAACATTTCTGATGATTTACATGAGGCTGGCATTGATGACTGGTTCTTTCACATTCTAAGTAAAGACGAAGCCGGGCTAAAAAAAGAAAACTTACATTCCAGTAACTACATCGAAACATTAGATATTATTCGCGACGGAGTGATTGGTGCGAATCTGGGCTTTATCATCGGAGCAATAGTTGCCGCTGTGTTTATGTACTTCGAGCCATTTGGCCCGGACAGGCCAACGTACATTTATTTTATTTTTGCCGCTTTTGTAACACTGTTTGGTGCCTGGGTAGGTGGTTTGACGGGTATCGACAACGAGAACGCCAAGCTGCGCAGATTCCACGACGACATCGAAGCCGGCAAATATCTGATTTTAATTTACGCCCGGAAAATGCACGAAAAGACGATCAGAACCATGATGGGCAATAAGCATACGGAAGCTTCGCTGGTCGGGGTTGACACGCATTTCATCAATCCGTTTAGTCGCGTGCGGCGCCACCGGAAATAATGAATTCTTGGCCTACATAAAAGGGGCTAGGGTATGGTATTAGCAGTTGTTCTGGCTTTACTGGTTATCGGGTCTGTCATATTCCACTTCTGGAGCCCATGGTGGTTTACACCGGTAGCGTCGAACTGGGGATCGATAGACGACACAGTAGAAATCACCTTTTGGGTCACCGGAATTGTCTTTGTCGCGATCAATTTATTTATGGCCTACGCGGTTTTCCGCTACCGCAAAAAGAAGGGGTCGAAGGCACACTACGAACCGGAAAATACCAAGCTTGAGATCTGGCTTACGGTAATTACCATTGTCGGGGTGGTTTTATTGCTGGCGCCAGGTCTGATTGTCTGGGCGAAATTTGTCAACGTCCCCGAAGGTACAGCGGAGGTTGAGGTCATTGGTCAACAGTGGCATTGGAGCTATCGTTTTCCAGGAGTAGACGGCGAGTTCGGCACTATCGATCCTAAGCTTTATAGCTTCGATAACCCCTTCGGCATGAATCCTGACGATCCCAACGGTCAGGACGATATTTTGGTATCGAGTCAGGAATTACACTTGCCGGTAGATGAGCCGGTTAAAATTCTGCTCCGTTCCAAAGACGTGCTGCATAACTTCACTGTGGCGCAATTCCGGGTCAAGATGGATATGGTGCCGGGTCTGGTCACTTACATGTGGTTTACCCCCACTCGAACCGGAACATTCGACGCGCTTTGCGAAGAATTGTGTGGTGTGGCGCATTACGCCATGCGTGGGCGAGTCGTGGTGGATGAAGCGGACGCGTTTCAGGCGTGGCTGAGCGGCCACCCCACCTACGCAGAGACCCTGATTAAGACACCGGCTGATGCCCATGCGGGCCAGACCTTGTATGCGGTGTGCAGCGCTTGCCATGGACCAGGCGGGGGCGGCAATGTAGCGTTGAACGCACCGAAATTGGCCGGTCAACATGCTTGGTACCTCGAGCGTCAATTGAACAACTACAAAGCGGGCGCCCGCGGCACGCACGAAGACGATGTTTTTGGCAGGCAGATGGCGCCGATGGCCGCAATTTTGGTCGATGATGCCGCGATTGCGAACGTAATCGCCTATATCGATACGCTTCCGGATGATGCCGCCCCGGCCACCGTGACCGGGGATGCCAGGAGGGGCAAAAAACTTTATATGACCTGTGCCGCCTGTCACGCGCCTGATGCGAGCGGTATTTGGTCGCAGAAAGCTCCTCGCTTAGCCGGTATGAGTGACTGGTATATGAGCAATCAAATCAAGAACTTCAAACAAGGTATACGTGGCACCCATCTAAAAGACACCTATGGCGGGCAGATGGCGTTGATGGCGAGGATGTTGCGTAACGAAAAGGACATAAATGATGTCATTGCCTACATCAATACTTTGTGACGGCCGCCGGGAATGGAATGAATGATATTCCGATCAGCAACGCGCATTGAGGAAATAGACTAGAGGTTTTCTGATGGAACATGTAGCAATCGCCGACCAGGTGCACGAGCTTCACCACCCGAAAAGCTGGTTTACAACCTATATCTGGAGCCAGGACCACAAGGTCATTGCCGTTCAGTACACCATCACCGCAGTCAGCGTCGGTTTGGTCGCCCTGGGCATGTCGTTATTGATGCGCCTGCAACTGGGGTTCCCAGACACCTTCTCTTTGATTGCGCCATATGAGTATTACCAGTATGTGACCATGCACGGCATGATCATGGTCATATACCTGCTCACGGCACTGTTTCTCGGAGGCTTTGGGAACTACCTGATCCCGCTGATGCTGGGTGCCCGCGACATGGTTTTCCCGTATTTAAACATGCTGAGTTTCTGGGTGTATTTGCTCGCGGTCATCGTTTTAATGGCGAGTTTTTTCATACCGGGCGGACCAACCGGCGCCGGTTGGACCCTGTACCCGCCACAGGCCATTTTGACAGGCACGCCGGGCGCCGACGGTGGCATTTTCCTGATGCTTGTTTCTCTTGCGATTTTCATTATTGCGTTCACCATGGGCGGGCTGAACTACGTGGTGACTGTGCTGCAGGCGCGTACCCGCGGCATGACCCTGATGCGCATGCCGCTAACCATTTGGGCAATTTTCACCGCCACCGTTCTTGGCCTCCTCGCGTTCCCGGCTTTATTCGTCAGCGCGGTAATGATGACGTTTGATATGAAGCTTGGCACCAGCTTTTTTATGCCCGCGATTTTGTCCATGGGTGAAACGCTCGATCACGACGGTGGCAGCCCGGTATTGTTTCAACACTTGTTCTGGTTTTTTGGTCATCCTGAGGTTTACATCGTCGCGTTGCCAGCCTTCGGTCTGGTTTCGGATGTGCTCAGTTGCCATGCCAGAAAAAATATATTTGGTTATCGGATGATGGTATGGGCGATCCTGGCGATCGGCGGCATCAGCTTTGTCGTGTGGGCCCACCACATGTACGTCAGTGGCATGAACCCCTATTTTGGCTTCTTCTTTGCGACCACGACACTTATTATCGCGATCCCGACGGCCATCAAGGTATACAACTGGGTGCTGACCCTTTGGCGGGGGAACATCCACCTCACCGTCCCGATGCTGTTTGCGATCGCCTTCATTTTTACCTTTATTCACGGTGGGCTGACGGGCCTGTTTCTGGGTAACGTGATTGTGGATGTCCCGCTTTCAGATACCTATTTCGTTGTGGCTCATTTTCATATGGTAATGGGTGTGTCGCCGGTGCTGGTTGTATTCGCCGCGCTCTACCATTGGTTTCCAAAAATCACCGGAAAGATGTTTAACAAGACTCTGGGCATGATCCATTTCTGGCTAACCTTCCTCGGCACTTATGCGATCTACCTGCCGATGCACTATCTTGGCTTTTTGGGCGTGCCACGCCGCTACTACGCCCTGGGAAGCACCGACTTTATCCCCGAGTCGGCCCAAACGCTGAATGCAGGCATTACCGTGGCGGCCTTGATCGTTGGCACGGCCCAACTCATTTTTATCGTGAATATGATCTGGAGTCTTACCAAAGGCAAAAAAGCCGAGCCCAATCCGTGGGGAGCTACGACTCTGGAATGGCAGACCCCCGATAATCCTCCCAAGCACGGTAACTGGGGTCCCACACTGCCGGTGGTTCATCGCTGGGCCTACGATTACAGCGTACCTGGTGCCAAGCGGGACTTCATTCCGCAAAACGAGCCCGAGGAAGAAGCGGGCACGAGCGGTAGCTGGGACTGAGTTGTGATTGTCACACTAGCGTTCCTGGTGGTAGTCGCCATCATCGTCGTGTGGTGGTTGCTGCCG
>BFAU01000233.1 GCA_008975185.1 bacterium MnTg04
TGGCAGGTGAGTCGCCACCGCCGATGCTGGCAGGTGAGTCGCCACCGCCGATGCTGGCAGGTGAGTCGCCACCGCCGATGCTGGCAGGTGAGTCGCCACCGCCGATGCTGGCAGGTGAGTCGCCACCACCGATACTGGCAGGTGAATCACCACCGCCGATGCTGGCAGGTGAGTCGCCACCGCCGATGCTGGCAGGTGAGTCGCCACCGCCGATGCTGGCAGGTGAGTCGCCACCGCCGATACTGGCAGGTGAATCACCACCACCGATGCTGGCAGGTGAGTCGCCACCGCCGATGCTGGCAGGTGAGTCGCCACCGCCGATGCTGGCAGGTGAGTCGCCACCACCGATGCTGGCAGGTGAGTCGCCACCGCCGATGCTGGCAGGTGAGTCGCCACCGCCGATGCTGGCCAAGAATGATCCTGCCTGAAGGTTTTGGTGCTCGGAGAAGTTCGCGTACGACTCAAACCCTTGGGCGTTATTCGCCAACATGATTCCATCCTGGTTGGGTTGCACGCCAGTGAAGACAGTAATTTGATTGGAATCGATTTGGGTTGGCGCAGAAAGAGACGGTGTAACATCTATAGTCAAATCACCGAGGGATACATGACCATTTTTGTCCAAAGAGCCAAAGAGCATCCCGGATACCATGACCGGCGATGACCCGGGTACATATTGAGATTCCAGTAGTTCGATTCGTGTCGACGTTAACTGGCCTGTGGCGGAAATATACCCAAATACAGCGGTATACGATCCAGATTCCATAAGCCCGACCGAACTTTTCGCATCGGAAGATTCGAGGGTTACAATCTGCCCCATTATATTGAGGGTTTGACCTTTTGCTGCAAGTACCGCACCGACTAGCAACAATGCCTCGGGTTGCAGGTCTGCGAGCTTCTTTTCGTTTTTTGGTCCTCCAATTGTTGCACCAGAAAGAACCAATGCAATTGCTGTAAATGCCGATACTACAATCGCTTTAGTCTTCTTCCTGCTCTTCATAATAACCCCCGAAAATTTCTGTTAATTCTTGGAAACGGCTCTTGCTTCTTACGAAGTGATATACGCCCGCACCTGCAATTCTTGCATTCGAAGGAATGAAATCACTGGTTCGGCGTGCTATCTTTTTTCCTAACCAATCATCCATTTCTTCAAGGTATTTTTGTCCGGACACTCGGACAAAGTTTTCAAAATCTACGAGTTCGCCCTCTGTGAGTTTTTCATCGGCCCAGACGGTTCGCTGAAATCGGCCTGGTCGATCAGGATGCTTCTCCAAATTAATGATTACGGTCTGATGGAAATCGGCCAACGCTTTCTGCATCAATTCCAGACCGCCGGGCGCCAGGCTCGGTGGGATGTATGTCCGCATCAGAACCCGGTACAAACTGTCTTTGGTTGCCTCTACCGCTCCAATTCTCAGTAACTCATCGAGCATCGCTCTCGCTGGCATGTCGCCGCTGTGGCGTTTCACCAGGTCCGAAAAGGTCAACCCTTTTTTCGCGTCGAAGGGCAGATCATTCGGTGTGCCATACGGTCCGATAAAGTCGTCGTCCATGTGCCAGCCGAGCAAAACCCTCGCGGCTCGGCCCTGCGGAGACCCTTCGTATCCGTACAGGCGGCGATGCTCCTCCTTAATAACCCTGGCCACTTCCTTACGGGTCAGGCCGGTAACGATGGCCACCCGCGATTGGGACATTTTTTTCCCGGGCACCTCGAAGTCGTTAGCAGCGACCTCGACAAAAGCGGTCTTGATCAGTTCTACAAACTCCGCGATCGACACGCCGTTTCTGAGCAGCACGCCGATAAACGGTCGCAAAATCTTTTTAAACGCATCCAGCAGGCTATTTTTGGGTGTCTGATTCATGCCTGTTGTAGGAAAATTTGAGCGGAACCCTCTGAATCCGCAGCATATGACATAACCCACCGATTGGGGGACTTTAATCCCAAACTTTTTAGACAGTCAAGCGAAAAACGTCATAACTGGTTATTTTGCAAGGAAGTCTTGCTTGACAGTCTCGAGTGAGACGCGTTAGACATAAGACATTATTGAATGTATTAGATTAATTAAGTGAATTAAGTCTTTGAAAAAAAAGGTAAAACATGGTGCAAAAACGCTCGGACCCCGTACTTTGCCCCAAAAATATTCGATCGAAATGGAAATTTCGCCCATTTGACCTGGCGGTGGACAAAACCTGGAACAAAACGATTGATTTGCGCGAGCGATATGCCGCGGGAAGGGACTGCCTCGAGAAGAACGGGTGTCTCGCGGGGGGCAGGCATAAAAAAGGCCGGCATCCTTGCCGGCCTGAGTCTCACCTAAGAAGGGGAGATCTGAGGGTTGGAGCGGCTTCCCCCGAGCGATGGGGAAAGCCAGCTTCATTTATAGAAAAATTACGGGGGCAAAGGTGTGAACCACGTCACACTTTGACAAAGGCAATAACACCGCCCGGAAATCGGGCCTGATCAGCGACCCGAGCCCTCAGCCGGAATCTGCGATCCTTGTTGTAACAAGCTGCCTTATTATCGCGCGTCGATTTGCAACGCGTGAATGTCTGAGTTCATCAGATCGCCCACGGCATCATAGACAAGCTGGTGTCTTTCGAGGGCGGAGCGATCTTTGAATTTTGGCGATTCGATCAACACGAAAAAATGCGAGCGGCCGTCGCGTGCGCCGGTATGGCCGATATGTTTTTCGCTGTCGTCCCTGATTTCCAGCCTTGTCGGCTCGAGCGTTTCAAGCCTTTCCCTCAACAGCCGGATTCGTTCTTCACTCATGGCAAGACCATTAATGAACCGGCAAAATCCGCGAAACCAGAGTCTTCGCTATAGATTGCGGGAAATCGTCCCGCATGGACCAGGCGGCTTGCATCCGTTGGCTGTTGCGGCCGCGCCAAATGTGCCGGTCGCGCCGAGGCCGGGAGTTCCGAGCATTCTGGCGCAGCCCTGCCAATAATGGCGTACAGCATGATTAGTCCTCGTTTTTTGGTGACGCAGTCGCACGCTTGTCTTCATTAATGTCCGGAATATACCTGATTTTGGAGTGCATCCAAAAACCCTGCGCAAGAACGAACAAAAAAGTCAGGCCAAGAAATCCGAATAGCTTGAAGTTGACCCAGGTGTTTTCATCGTAATTGTAGACCACATAGAGGTTGACAAAACCCATCACCAGGAAAAAGCCAACCCACATTCGGTTCAAAAAGCGCCAAGCCCCGGCATCCATGTCTATCGCGTGGTTCATCATCCGCTGGATTATCGGTTTGTCGCCGAAAAACTCGCTGCCAAGTGCTACCGCGGCAAAAAGCCAGTACAAAACGGTGGGTTTCCACTGGATATACAGGGGATTTTGCAAATAGAGCGTGATACCGCCAAAAATAATAATCAGGGTGGCGGAAATGACATGGGTTTTATTGACGGTACGGGTGCGTAACCAATGCACTGCAACCTGCAACACCGAAGCTACGATGATTACGCCGGTCGCGACATACATTCCGTAAAACTTATAGGCGGCGAAAAAAGCCACGATGGGAAAGAAATCGAACAGGAGTTGCATATTGTTGCCGAAGATTTGCGAACGGAAGACTGCCGAGGCGGAGCATCATAGCCGACCTGTGGCCCTGCCCCAACCCGGCAGGCCCGGCAAGACCGCAAAAAGCTCGAATTTATGGCCGGCATCGTTACAATTCACCGATGGCAGAGTTTCTAACGATTCACCCGGACAATCCCCAGCCCAGGCTCATCGGGCACTCGGCCAGTGTGCTGCGCGCCGACGGGCTGGTCGTATATCCCACCGATTCGTCTTACGCGCTTGGCTGCGCCTTGACCAGCAAGTCAGGTGCCGAGCGGATAAAGAAAATTCGTGAGGCCGACCGCCATCACCACCTGACGCTGGTTTGTGCCGATCTGAGTACGATCGGCGTGTATACCAGGCCGGACAACTGGGCGTACCGGTTGATCCGGTCATTGACGCCGGGACCCTATACGCTGATTCTGAAAGCGACCCGGGAGGTTCCGGCTCGCCTGCGTCACAAGCGGCGCAAGACAGTCGGGATCAGGGTTCCCGATAACCCGATTTGCCAGGCGTTGCTGACCGAACTTGGCGCGCCGGTATTGAGTTCGACGCTGATCATGCCAGGCGATGATATGCCATTGAACAGCCCAGCCGAGATCCTCGACCGGCTGGGCGACAAAGTGGATTTGATTATCGATGGCGGGCTCTGCCCGGCTGAACCGACCACTGTTCTCGACCTGACCGGGGCCACTCCGACGTTATTGCGCGCGGGCCGGGGCCCAGTGGAATCCTTGCTTTTATAACGGGCCTTGTCGCCGCCGGATGCGTATAATAAGTCGATGGAAAGTTTGACTCTGATCCAGAAAATCGCCGTTTACGCAATTCCGACGATTCTGGCTATTACCATCCACGAAGCCGCGCACGGATATGTCGCCCGGTATTTTGGTGACCGAACCGCCGAAATGCTCGGTCGCCTGACTCTGAATCCACTGAAACATATAGATCCGATCGGTACGATACTGGTGCCCGTGAGCTTGTTGCTGCTGGGTTTTCCCTTTCTGTTCGGCTGGGCAAAACCGGTACCGGTTGCGGCCCGAAATTTGAGGAAACCACAGCGGGACATGGCGATAGTTGCGGCGGCCGGACCAGGTTCAAACCTGGCGATGGCGGCAGGCTGGACATTGATACTGGCGTTTGCATTAACTTTCGCGGGCAGCTCTTCACTATTTTATCCATTGAGGCTGATGGCCGAATGGGGTGTTTTTTTCAATGTCCTGCTGGCAATTTTTAATTTATTTCCGTTGCCTCCACTGGACGGCGGGCGGGTGTTGAGCGGATTTTTGTCACCCAGGGCCGCAGCCAGCTTCGACCGGATCGAACCATATGGCTTGTTTATTATTGTTGGATTACTCGCGACCGGCATTCTCTGGAAGATAGTCGGTCCGGTTATCTACCTGGTCGCCAGCTTCTTTTTCGGTTTGGTTGGCGGGTAAAAAACAGCAGGAGATTTCTTTGGCGAATTCCGGACAAAACAATCGGGTCGTTTCGGGTATCAGACCGACGGGCGGGACCCACCTGGGCAATTACCATGGCGCGTTGAAAAACTGGGTCGCCCTGCAGCACGAATACGAATGCTATTTTTTTATCGCTGACTGGCACGCGCTGACCACCCATTATGACGATACGGCCGATCTGGATAATTATACCCAGGAAATCATCATCGATTGGCTGGCGGCCGGCCTGAACCCGAGCATGTGCACGATGTTTATTCAGTCACGGGTTGTCGAACACGCCGAATTACACCTGCTGCTGTCGATGATGACGCCGTTGAGCTGGCTGGAACGTGTGCCGACGTACAAAGACCAGCAGGAAAAACTCAAGAAAAAAGACCTCTCTACCTACGGGTTCCTGGGCTATCCGCTGCTGCAAAGCGCGGATATCCTGTTGTACCGGCCTGCCTTTGTCCCGGTCGGCGGCGACCAGGTCGCCCACGTAGAAATCACTCGGGAAATTGCCCGGCGCTTTAACCACCTGTTCGGTCGCGAGCCGGGGTTTGAAGGCAAGGCCAATGATGCAGTCCGGAAACTGGGCGGCAAGAACGCGAAACTGTACCGGCAGATGCGCAGGAACTACCAGGAAAAGGGCGAGCTGGAGGCACTGGAAAAGGGCAAGGCGATCGTCATGGATCATGCCAACCTGACCCTGGCGGACCGGGAACGGTTGCTGGGTTACCTCGAAGGCGGCGGGCGAAACATCCTCGTGGAGCCGGAGGCTTTGCTGACGCCGACGCCGAAAGTTCCCGGGCTGGACGGGCAGAAAATGTCCAAGTCGTACAACAACACGATTGGCTTGCGGGAAGACCCGGATTCGGTCGACAAGAAACTGCGGACCATGCAGACCGATCCGGCAAGGAAACGGCGAACCGATCCGGGAACGCCGGAGAAATGCCCGGTCTGGGAGTTGCATAAAATATACTCTGACGAGCAGACCCTGGAATGGGTGCAAGAGGGGTGTACGACCGCTGGAATCGGTTGTATCGATTGCAAGAAGAAGCTGATTGACCGGGTGGTGGCGGAAATCGAGGGAATGAGGGCGCGGGCCAGGGAATTTGAAGAAAATCCGGAATTCGTTCGCAGTATGATTGCCGAAGGATGCGAGGATGCGAGAGATGCGGCACGCGATACCATGGATGAAGTTCGCCAGGCCATGGGTCTGGACTACAAGTAGACCGGGATTCCGATGGAAGAGAAAAAACCTGATCTGAAACTGGTTCACAGCGGGCCGCCCCCTTTGCATGAGGGTGATGACGGTGGTACTCCGCAGCAAGGCGAAATGCCGTTCGCGGTAGTCCAGGGCGAGGCGGTTACCGAGTTGCCCAGGGATTTGTATATACCTCCCTATGCACTCGAAGTTTTCCTGGAGGCGTTCGAAGGTCCGCTTGACCTGCTGCTGTACCTGATCAAACGCCAGAACCTGGATATCCTGGATATTCCGATCGCCGAGATTACCCGCCAATACGTGGAGTACATCGAGCTGATGAAAGAGATTCAGCTCGAGCTGGCCGGCGAGTATCTCCTGATGGCGGCGATGCTGGCCGAAATCAAGTCGCGCATGCTGTTGCCGCGGCCCGTCGCAAGCGGCGACGAAGAAGACGATCCGCGGGCCGAGCTGGTCAGGAGGCTGCAGGAGTACGAAAGGTACAAGAAAGGGGCGGAAGAAATCAGCCGGATGCCGCGCATGGAGAGGGATATTTTTCAGGCTGAAGCGGAACTGGTCGACAAGAAAATCGTTCATGTGCTGCCGGACCTGGACCTGAAAGAACTGTTGGTCAGTTTGAAAGAGGTGCTGGCAAGGGCCGAGCATTTCGAGCATCACCTGATTTATCGAGAGGCGTTGTCGGTTCGGCAGCGAATGGGCGAGTTGCTGCTGACCATAAAAGGCGATGAATTTGTCGAGTTTTGCTGCTTGTTCGATCCGCGCGAGGGGCGCATGGGGATCGTCGTGACTTTTCTCGCCCTGCTTGAGTTGTTAAAGGAGCGCCTGGTGGAGCTGGTGCAGGCGGAAAGCTTCGGGCAGATCCATGTCAAATCGGCAGTGGCGGAAACCGGCGCAAAGCTCGACCCGGACGAACAGGATGCCGATGACACTCGGGAGCAGGTCTGAAACAATGGATGAAAAGCGAATAAAAAACATTATCGAGGCAGCATTAATGGCATCGGGCCAGCCGCTGAGCATCGACCGGCTGCTGGCGCTGTTTGAAGATGCCGACCGTCCGGAGCGAAAGACCATACGCGATGCGATAGAGAAGATTCAGGCGGACTATGCGGATCGCGGGATCAAGTTGAATGAAGTCGCCAGTGGCTATCGAATTCAAGTCAGGACGGCGTACAGCGAATGGGTGTCCCGCTTGTGGCAGGAGAGGCCGCCACGTTATTCACGCGCGCTAATGGAAACGATGGCGCTGATCGCCTACCGGCAACCGGTTACGCGCGGCGAAATCGAGGAAATCCGCGGTGTCGGCGTCAGTACGAACATCATCAGGACGCTCCTGGAAAGAGGTTGGGCGCGAGTGGTTGGTCATCGGGATGTGCCGGGAAAACCGGAGATGTTCGGGACGACGCGCGAGTTTCTGGACTATTTTGATCTCAAAAGTCTT
>BFAU01000234.1 GCA_008975185.1 bacterium MnTg04
CGCAGGTCACCTCGGCGACATTGTCGATGCCGTCGACGGCATCCTCGATGCGCTGGCAGATCGCCTCTTCGACATCTTCGGCCCGGGCTCCCGGGTTGGGCACCGTGATTTCCACCTTGTTCGCTTGGACGCGAGGAAAGGTCTCGCGCCGCAGAACCGGTGCGGCAAACAGGCCGGCAATGATGAAAGCAAGCATCACCAGGTTGGCCGCTGTGGGGTGGCGTACAAAATACCGGATCATCGACGCGATGCCCCGCCTGCGGCCTCGGCCTTCAGCCTTGTCTGCAACTCATCATCGCTTTGTGGCACCAGCAGCATGCCGGCAACGGCCGGGATCAGGTCGGAAACGACGACGAGTTCACCGGGCGCTATGCCTTTGGCGATGGCAGCAAGATCGCCCTGAATCAAGCCGGTGGTCACCGGGCGGATGTCGAGCCGACCCTCGGCATTGACCACATAAAGCTTACCATCATGAAATGCCGCGCGCGGCACTACGATTCGAGTCTGCCTGGCGCGGGTGCGGATTTCGATCTCAACGAACATGCCCTTGGTGAGCGGCGGGCGGTCGCCAGGTGTGGCCTTGGCATAGGCCCCATCGACAGCAACGATGGCGCCGATGGTGCGGGTTTTCGGGTCGACCGTGTCGGAGATGCGGGCAAAGCGGGCCGGCCATTCGACGATATCGTTGCCGGTGCGCAGGCGAACGGTTGCCTCAAAGCCTATTTTCTTAACGATACGTGAAAGCGACTGAGCAGTAATGCCGGTGGGCAATCCGCCAACGGCGCTGGCACGAACCATGGCGCGGAACTGGGAAATTGGAATTTGCGCTTCGACCTCGGCAACATCGAGACTGTCGGCGGTGACCAGCGTGCCACCGGTCTGGACGAATTGCTCGACCTCGACTTTGACCTCGGCGATCCTGGCATCGAACGGCAGCTTGATGCTGGTGCGCGCGAGATCGAGCTTTGCCGATTCCAGTTGGGCCCGGTAAACGGCGATCTGCTCCTGCTGCACGGTACGCTGGGTCGGCAGCAACCGCAGGGCATTTTCGAGATCCTGAACCTTTTTGCGCTGTGCAAGCGTTTCGCGCTGCTCAAGTTCGAGCGCCGATTGCGCCACGGTACCGCGCTCAAATAGAGCCTGCTTGCGATTGAGTTCAGCCTCGCGCAGCTCCAGCCCGCCCTTTTCGATTTTCAGCAGATCGGTGGTGTTTGTTTCAGTTACTTTCAGTTCGGCCAGTTTTGCCTGGGCAGATCGGATATTTGCCTGTGCCTGGCTAATCGCAAGGACGAAATCGGCCGGCGAAATGCGCACGATCTCGGTGTCGGCAGCAAGGATAGCGCCTTTTTTGAGACCGGGGTGCACATAGACCACTTCGCCGGCGACCTGGGCGATGGCGCTCCAAACTGTCCCGGGATAGACGCTGCCGAAACCGGTGACGCGCGGCACTAGGCTGACCGGTTCGGCGGTGATCACCCTGACGGTGCGGGCGCGTTCTTCGGGCGGCTTGCGCTCAGGCGCCTGGCGGCCGCTGGCCATATAGAACAAGACAGCAACGCCGATCAATATCGGCGGGATGATAAGCAGTTTTTTGATCAACACCGTGACCTCTTGAAGTGCCTCTCAGACAGCCCCCAAGCCCGCCCGCATTAGCCACGGCTATAGACAGCGACGGCGGACATGAACCCGCCATCGGCGCGAGCAGTATTGGGACACGAAGATTGTTAGCTTCGCAGAATGACTCCGAACGGGCAAGGCTAGGATGGGGTGTGGACATGTTGATGGCCTTCTAACGTGATTTCAGACAACGGCAGACGTCTAATTTACTGTGGTCTCACCGCCAGCAATGCCCCAAGGAGCTGGTGTTGGAGGAGACATCGGCCCAAGTCTGAATGCCACCGGCATGCCCTCTCCGATGAACACGTTCGTGTTCGCCGCCCGGATGTAGCGCGGAGCTGCGCCAATGACGGCAATGCAGGAAGAGGTGTTCGTCGGTGTCATAAGCCTGACGGGTCAGGACCTCGCCGGCCTTATCGCGTTTGCCCATGACGCTGATGAGCAACAGAAACTAACCGAGAAACAGATAACGAAGCGGTTCCACAAAATCGCCAGCCAGTGAGTTTTCGTATCGGATCATCCAGGCGACATATGTAAGCGTGTCAATTCCGATCAGACTTGGCGATCAGCTTGATTACAAATGGCATAGCGGTGAAAACGCCGAGTAGAACGACCGCGATCAATATGCGATCCGTTTCGTCGACGACCAGTTCGCTACCAAAATGTGCCAATAGAAAGCTTGCCGGAATGATGCCTGCAAATGTGGCAATGGCAAAGCGGCAGAATGATAAGGATGTCAAACGGACATTGTGGCCCCTCTCACCTGGTGGATAATTTTTCCCTTCGGCCAATCAAGGCCTATCCTTGACAAGGAAAAGTATCAGCGCTTGCATTTCCAAGCTTTAATGGATGATCTCTGTCACACGAACTACACTGGGTAACGAAGGATCGCCGCCAGTTCGCCTTCCCCAGGCAAATCGGACTTTCGAACACCCAAGACCTTTGCACCGCTGGACAGCGCTCGCCCAGCGATTTCATCGACAACTTCGTAGCTGGTCGCGTCCGAACTATCGGCTAATGTAAGTTTACCAGTATCCTCGTCCAAGGACCCAGGTACTACTGTGTCGATGTCAACGAGCAGCGCCTCGATCGCACCATAGGTCGCAGCCCTACCTGCATCCGATAGATCGGCTGTCGCCCGGCCCTTTTCGGCACGCGCCTTATAGAGGTCCTGCAGTTCCAGAATCTCTTTCTTGTAAGAGGCATCCAGGATGGGTCTTGCTGCTTCAGCTAATGCAGCATTGCTTATTTGGTCAGGGCTATCTTCGATCCTATCTGGAAGAAGGTTCGGGTAGTTGTTAACTGAGCGATACACAGATGCTAGGCGACCTGTAGCTGCCAGGATCAGAGGCGTGTCACGCCCGGCAAGAACCGCGCGCAAAGCAGCATCAACCTGACGCGAATACTGGCGGAAGCGCACATTCTGACCTTCCGAGCCATGAATGCGGCGACTGTGAGAGCGTTTGTTCAGCGTCGACTTGCCTACGGCGGTCGCTGCATCCTTCGGCATTCCGTCAACCTGCACCGTCGCCGGAGGCAGTTCGGAAAAGACCTCGACCAGCCGCACTGCATTTTCAGACAAGGCCAGGACGAAAGCGCTATGCGGGAACGTGATGGCGCGCAGGAGAGGCGTGAGATGAAAGCGGTCAGAAACCTGAACCGTCGGTTCGATCATGTTGGCCAGCCGGAAGGTGCGCATGCGATCCGCGGTCACCAGAACAGCGAGACTGTTGGCCTGCAAACGCCAGAATTCGTCATCTTCGTCTAGATCGTCGAAATGCTCCATCAGCTCCGCGAGCTGGCGCTTGTCAAACCCTGCTGACTCAAGCTGTTCATGAGCCTTCTTTGCCAGGTTACCAAGCTCAATGCGGCATGCTTCTGTATTCTGGGAGAGCGGTGTGGTCTTAAGGTAAATGGATACGCAGGCGTCAGCCCGGACCTTATTCAGCGCCTTGAATTCAGGCAGAGTGGGTACATCAACATAAAGCATTTAACCGACATTCCCCGGATAGCCTTCAAATCCATGGCGATCATAGTCAAATTGCGCCGCCATTGTAATGGATTTCCCTCGGCAACTGTCCGGTAGCCTGATTTTGCTGGGTTGGCCGTGCCCGGAAGGCCATTTCCCTATAATTCCCGTCATCCAGACACACCTCTCCCATCGTTTTTGCCTCACCGTGGATTTCCTCGGCCTACGCCGGAACGGGTCTTCGTCGCAGGTCATCAATCAAGGCCAAGATTTTCCGGAACAGCTCCCTCGGCACCGCCACCTCGGCCAGTTGGAACGTGACGTACCGGCCATGGCGGACGACCTTGGCTCCAATCTTGACCAGCTTCTCCCGCAGCGTGGTCAATGACCAGTGTTCCACCTCCTTCGGCAACGCAAGTGTCCGCATGAAGTTGCCCAGATTGTAGGCCAGGGCATGAAGCTGGAGCCGCACCTCGTTGTTGCGGAACTTGCGGCAGGACAGCCGCGTCCATTTGATGGCGTATTTGCCTTCCTTGATGTGCTGCTCCGCCGTCCCCCGGTGATTATAAAACGCCACCACCCGTTCGGCGGGTCGCGACAGGTTGGTGACGATGTAGCCAACACGGGGAACCAGCTCACCGGGGTGCCATTCCACCTTGGCCACCACGCGCCGCTTCCTGTCCCAACTTCCAGCCTGATAGCTGAAGCTTGCATAGAACCGCCGCACATACTTGTCCGGGCGGCCGGCAGGGCGCGCCAGGAGATATGCGACGCTCTCCTGGAGCACCTTGTTGGTCGACAACCGGATCGCGTACACGAAGCCCTCGGCTTCGAGGTATTCGTAGATCTCCGGTGAGGCGAAGGCGGCGTCGCCCCGGAAATACAAGCGTACTTTCCGACCCTTGTAGCGAACGACAACCGGCTTCAACACGCCTTCCCAGTCATCGGCGCTGTGAACGTTGCCGGGGCGCAGGGAACACCGTTCCAGATCGCCAAACTGGTTGATGAACAGGAACAGGGGATGATAGCAGGTGCAGCCGAAGTGGCCGTTGTAGGCTGTGCCTTCCTGATCGCCATGGGTCGGGCTGACGCTTGAGTCCATGTCGAGGATAATCATCTTCGGCGGGTGCCGGTCATGCACACGGTCGATCCAAATGCCGGAAAGTTCGGTCAATGCGGCAAAGTTCTCGTCGCTGGCCAGAAGCTGCGTCTCGAAGCGCCCCATTTGGCTGGTGGAAGCGGCCTGTCTTTCGATGGCCTTGCCGCCGACGATCCAACGCATGGCCGGATCACGTCCGAGACGGTCGGCATCGTTGACGTCGTCATATCCGCCAAGGCGTCCAAAGACCGACTGGCGGAACTGCCCGACCATGCCATGCCGCCCATTCTTGCCAGTACGGCTGTCTTGGAAAAGGTCGCCGGCAACGTCAGTCAGGCCAAGGCCATGGTCAAGCTCCCGGTAGGCGAGAAGCCCGGCGTCTGAAGTAACCTTGGAACCATGGAATTCAAGCTTGAGGCGACGGTCAAATTCGACCCGCAAATGGGGTGTTCTGGAGCCACCCGCCGGGTGACCCGGGGCTGGCCCGTTGTGATGATGGTATTGCATTGATTCTTATAGCAGAATCGACCAAGCACGTCATCAAACTAGCAATCCATCTGGGCAATCCGGGTGAAAGCTGTTCTTGCAGATATCGATGCCGATCGTTGAGAGGTTAACGGCTGACTTTCGCGAGGTGCCCATGGGATGCTTCCAGATCCAAGAGTTACGACCTCCCATATCCTGAGAACATCCTATGCCCTGAACACGGCCGGTCCATCCTGTTAGCGGAACAATCGTTTTACGGATTGTCCGCCAGCGACATAGCTGCACTGCTCGAACAAAGAATTCATTCATCAAGGTAGGATCACTCCCGGTCGGTTGACAAGACCGGGTGTCGCGGCGAGGCGCAACACTGCTACAGTAACTGACAAGAGTAGCTCGCCGGATAGGGCATCTGGTGATGGTTCGGCACCCGTGCTGCATAGTTCCTCCGTTCACCCCTCAAAACAGTATTTCTAAACTGAATTGTGATTTCTTTCCCTAATTCTGTATGCTCGCGCGCAGCTATTGGAGAATTTGGCGACCAGGATCGTCCAACGGTGTGGATTGAATAGAAAGTTTCGTTAGAAAAAACTTTGCACACCTTTGAACAAGCCGAAAGCACTTGCTCTGAGGTGGAACATACAAACCGACAAATTAGCAAGATGCTGAAAACCATCGTCCGATTAATTGAATTGCTCAACGAGCGCGTCGGTCGGGCCGTCTCATGGCTGGTCGTTCTCATGGTCTTCACGACCTTTCTTGTTGCCGTGCTTCGCTACGGCTTGAGTCTGGGCTGGGTGTGGCTACAGGAAAGCTATGTCTGGATGCATGGCATCATTTTTATGGTGGCCGCAGGATACACGCTGTTGCATGACGGCCATGTGCGTATCGATCTGATTTACGGTGCGGTCGGCACCAAGACCAAAGCCTGGATCAATCTGCTGGGCGTGCTGCTGCTGCTGCTCCCCATGCTCGCAGTGGTTTGGTGGGCAGCGTACCCCTACGTTCTCCTGTCCTGGTAGCGCTTGGAAACCTCGCGGGAGGCCGGCCGTCTTCCAGGGCTATTCCTATGGAAAACATGCTTGCCCATATTCGTGGTTCTGCTCGGTCTCCAGGGTATTCCGCTTGCCATAAG
>BFAU01000235.1 GCA_008975185.1 bacterium MnTg04
CAAAATCAAGCTGGCGGGTTTTAAGTCTTTCGTAGACCCGATCACCATTTTTTTTCCAGGCAACCTGACGGGCATCGTTGGCCCGAACGGCTGCGGCAAGTCCAATGTGATCGACGCCGTACGCTGGGTGATGGGGGAAAGCTCGGCCAAGAACCTGCGCGGCGATTCCATGGCGGATGTCATTTTTAACGGTTCGAGTTCCCGCAAACCGGTCGGCACCGCCTCAGTCGAACTGATTTTCGACAATGCCGATGGTGCGATCGGCGGACAATACGCCAGCTATGCGGAGATCTCCATTCGCCGGGTCGTATCGCGCGATGGCATCTCCGTCTATTACCTCAACAATGCACGCTGCAGGAGAAAGGACATCACGGCCGTTTTCCTTGGCACCGGGCTGGGGCCACGCAGTTACGCCATCATCGAGCAAGGCATGATATCCAGGCTGATTGAGGCTCGACCCGAGGAATTGCGGGTCTTCCTCGAGGAAGCGGCGGGTATTTCGAAATACAAGGAAAGAAGGCGGGAAACCGAGAACCGGATGCGGAGCACCTGGGAAAATCTCGAACGATTGCATGACCTGATCGACGAGATCGAGAAACACATCAAGCACCTGCAACGGCAGTCAAGAACCGCGAAGCGGTACAAGGATCTGAAGGCGAAAGAAAGAAAGCTGGGCGCGGAACTTATCGCGTTGAAACTGCGTCACCTGGATGTCAAGGCAGACGCGGCCCGAAAAGAAGCCTCCGAAGTAGAAAACCGTTTGCAGGCCGCTATGTCCGGGCAACGGGGGGTCGAGGCGAAAATCGAGGAATTCCGCGACAAACTCAATTCCCAAACCGATGATTTCAACGAGGTTCAGGCACGCTATTACCAGGTGGGTGCGGAGATAGCCCGGCTCGAGCAAAATATTCAGCACGCACGGGAACTGAAAAAGAGACAGGAAGCAGACCTTGAGCAGGCCCAGGCAAACCTGGGGGAAATCCAGTCACACATTGAGCAAGACCAAAGCCGGTTGCATGGGCTGGCTGAGGCGCTGGACGAACTGGGTCCGGACCTCGAAAAGGCCCGCCGGCAGGAAGCCGATTCGACGGACGCGTTGCGTGACTCTGAAAAGGCAATGGCTGACTGGCGGGAAAACTGGGAAAGTTTCGGTCGTGAAAACCATGCCGAGCAAAACCAGGTAGAGGTGCACAAGGCGTCTATCGAGCACCTGGAGAACCAGCTTTCCCGCATGTTGCAGCAGAAAAATAAAGTGGGTCAGGAGCAAAAGGTGATATCCAATGCCGACCTGGAGGAAAAACTTGCTGGACTGATCAAGGAGGAGCAGCAGGCCGGGGTCCAGGCTGCAGCCTCGCAACAGCAGTTACTGCAAATGTCCTCACGGGTTGCGCAATTGCGTACCCGGGACCAGGAATTAACCGGTGAGCTCGATCTGGGCCGGTCCGATGTACAAAATACCCGCGGTCAGCTGGCTACGCTTGAAGCGATGCAACAGGCAGCGCTGGGGCAGACTGAGGGTGAAGTTGTCGAATGGCTCGAGGGCAGGAACCTGGGTGACCGCCCGCGACTGGCGCAGGAACTCGAGGTGGAAGCCGAATGGGAGCCAGCTGTTGAGACAGTGCTGGGGGCCTACCTGGAAGCGGTTTGCGTTGAGGGAATCGACGCTGTGGCCGAGGTTCTGGGTACATTGCGGTCAGGTTCGATCGCATTTATCGAGCGCAAGGAAACGGTTGATCCGGTCGCCGACCAGGCGTTGTTGCTGAGCAAGATTCAGAACTGCTCGGGTCTGGAAACGCTGCTCAACGGCGTCTATGTCGCCGATTCTCTGGAGCAGGCGCTGGCGACCCGGGAAAATTTGCGGCCGGGTGACTCGGTCGTTACCCGAGACGGCATCTGGCTTGGCGGGGGCTGGTTGCGAGTCGCTCGCGTCAAGGATGAGCATTCCGGAGTCATTCGTCGTGAGCAACAAATCAGGCTGCTGCGCAAGCAACACGTCGAGTATGCCGCTCGCGTAACTCGTGACGAGGACAAACAAGGGGCGGTCAGGCGCGATCTCGATAAACTCGAGTCTGAAAGGGAGGAGGCCCGGGAAGAGGGTGGCCGGCTGCAACGATTGCACGCCGATTTGTCCGGACAACTGAATACGGTGCGGTACCAGGCGGAGCAAACCGCCAGCCGGACACGCAGCCTGGGTATTGAGCTTGCGGAAGTATCGGCCGATATCGAAAAATCAACTCAGCAATTGAAAACGTCGCGACGGGCAGTCGAAAGCGGCATAGAGGTACTGGCGGCATTGGAGGAAAAACGCGGCGTCCTGGCAGAGCAGCGCGTCGAGCTTCAGTCGAAGTTCGAATCTTGTCGTGAAATTGCGAAAAAAGGTCAGCTCGCATGCCAGGAGATTGCGATTAAAGTCGAATCAAGGCGCAGCAGCCGCGAATCGGCCAGCGTCAACCTGTCGCGAATGGAAGATCAGCGCCGGGGATTCCGGGTCCGCGTCGATGAGCTCGAGAAACAGCTTCGAGGCGGTGAAGAACCGTTTGTAGAAACTCGCCAGCGACTCAGCGAGTTGCTGGAAAATCGTGTAACGGTAGAGCAGGAGCTGGCGCAAGCGAGAAAGCGGCTCGAGGAAATAGAGGAAGCGCTTCGCGAACAGGAACACGAAAGGAGCGAGGCTCAGTCAGCGGTCGAAGAGATTCGCCAATCGTCGGATCGGGTGAGGATGACGGTTCGGGAAATCAGTGTGCGACAGGAAGGTGTCAGCGAACAATTTGACGAAACCGGTTTTGCGATCGATGAAATTAACAGCGAAATGCCGGATGACGCCAGTCTGGAACAGTGGGATGAACAGTTGGAACGTTTGGCGAGCCGGGTAAACCGTCTTGGGCCGATCAACCTGGCCGCCATTGGGGAATACCAGGAGCAGCTTGAACGAAAAGAGTACCTGGATAAGCAAAATACCGACTTGAGCGACGCGTTGAAGACGCTGGAAAACGCGATTCGAAAAATCGATCGTGAGACGCGTACGCGATTCAAGGAGACCTTCGATAACATAAACGATGGCCTGAAGGAAAAATTCCCGAGGCTCTTTGGCGGTGGCCATGCCTATTTGGAACTGGTCGGCGACGATTTGCTGAATTCCGGCGTCACGATCATGGCGCGGCCGCCGGGCAAGCGCAACAGCACGATTCACCTGCTTTCGGGCGGTGAAAAGGCGCTGACGGCGGTGGCGTTGATATTCAGTATCTTCGAATTGAATCCGGCGCCGTTTTGCCTGCTGGACGAGGTAGATGCGCCACTGGATGACGCCAATGTCACCCGGTTTTGCGAGCTAGTGCGTGAGATGTCGGAGCGGGTGCAGTTCGTCATCATCACGCACAACAAAATGACAATGGAAATGACGGCCCAGCTTACCGGCGTCACTATGCACGAAGCCGGTGTTTCCAGGCTTGTGTCAGTCGATGTTGACGAAGCGGTGCAAATGGCGGCTAGCTAGAGCTTGAAATGGCAGAGTTGCGCTGGATATTGCTGATCGTTGGTGCGGTAGTCATAGGCGGCGTGTATTTGTGGAGCAAGCGCCAATTAGACGACGACCGGCCAGTCAACGATTCTTCCCAGAAACGCACTGAGCCATCGCTGGATTCCAGCGCAAATTCCGAGATGGAGTCGACGGGGCCGGTTGCGGGTGCCGGCCGCGGCAGCGACCAGGAATCACTGCCGGAAGGCAAAAGGCGGCATTCTAAAAAGCTTGCTTCCAAAGGGAGTACTTACCAGGATCTTAGCGGGGACGAAAAGATCATTTCATTGAGAGTTGCCACGAAAGGCGGGCTGCTCCTCAACGGCATGGACATCGTAAAAGCGCTGATGGACGCCGGGTTAATGCATGGCAGTTTCCAGATATTTCATCGAATGGCTGAAAACACTGAGGTCCCGGTATTCAGCGTGGCGAGCCTGCTCGAACCGGGGACATTTGATTTATCCAAGCTGGAAAGCATGAATACACCCGGCCTGACTTTTTTCATGGTTTTGCCCGGCGAATTGGATGGCATTGAAGTTTTCGACGACATGCTGGCAACAGCCCGCGGGATAGCCGAAAGAACGAACTGCGAACTGCTGGACGAAAAGGGCGGGGCACTAACCGCGCAGGGAGCCGGGTATATTCGCGACGAAATCGTTCGGTATCAGCACCAGACTGGCTGAGCCGCGTACCCGAGCATCACGGCGCAGCGATATGACCGCACCCAAAGAAACAGCAGTGCATGTGGAAAAGCTGCGACAACAGATTCGACACCACAACCACCTGTATTACGTATTGGACGATCCGGAACTATCCGACACGCGCTATGACAAACTGTTGCGGGAACTCCGGAAACTCGAAGCCGAAAATCCCGATCTGGTTACTGACGATTCGCCAACGCAAAGAGTGGGTGCAGAGCCAGTCAAAGGGTTTACCCAAGTACACCATCGTTTGCCGATGCTGTCTTTGGAAAATGCGTTCGATGAAGACGAGTTGCGCAATTTCGACCGTCGTCTGAGAAGTCGGCTCAAGCTGGATGATTCCGAAGAAGTCGAATATACGGCAGAACCAAAACTCGATGGGTTGGCAGTCAGCATTCTTTATGAAGACGGAAAACTGGTTCGAGGCGCCACCCGGGGTGATGGCAGCACCGGCGAGGATGTAACGCATAACATCAAGACCATACACGCGATCCCCTTGCGGCTGTCAGGTTCGGAATGTCCGCCGCTGCTGGAGGTTCGCGGCGAAGTTATTATGCCGCGGGCCGGATTCGACGAATTGAATGCCAGGGCCCGGCGAAAGGGCGACAAGGAATTTGTAAATCCACGCAACGCGGCCGCCGGCAGCCTGCGTCAGCTTGACCCGGGAATTACAGCGCAAAGGCCGCTGGATATTTATTTTTATGGTATCGGTGAAATATCGGCAGGATACTCGGTGGCAACCCATAGCATGGGTATGCAGTTACTCAGGCAATGGGGCCTGAAGATATCTCCTGAAATGACGGTCTTATCCGACGTGGACAAATGCCTGGCCTACTATGCCGCCATTTTCGAGAAAAGAATCTCGCTTCCTTACGACATCGATGGCGTTGTTTTCAAAGTCAACCGCCTCGATTACCAGGATGCGCTTGGTTTCGTTTCCCGTGCTCCGCGCTGGGCGATTGCGCAAAAGTTTCCAGCCGAGGAAGAAACCACCATCGTCAGGGATGTCGAGTTCCAGGTTGGCCGGACCGGTGCGCTAACACCGGTGGCGAGACTGGACCCCGTTTTTGTCGGTGGCGTAACCGTTAGCAATGCAACATTGCACAATATGGATGAACTGCAACGTAAGGATGTCAGGATCGGCGACACCGTAGTAGTTCGACGCGCAGGAGACGTCATTCCCGAAATAGTCAGTGTGATAAAAAAGAAAAGGCCAGGTAAATCCCGAAAAGTCAGACTGCCGGCGAAATGCCCTGTGTGTGGTTCGGACGTCGAGCGGCCCGAAGGTGAAGCGGTTGCCCGGTGTAGTGGGGGGTTGTTTTGTCCGGCGCAGCGCAAAGAAGCAATAAAACATTTTGCGTCGCGCCGCGCCATGGATGTCGATGGCATGGGCGACAAGATCGTCGACCGGTTAGTCGAGACAGGAATTGTCGAAACAGCAGCCGATCTCTACCGGCTTACGCTGGAAAATCTGTCCGGCCTGGATCGCATGGCGGAGAAGTCCGCGGGGAACATTATCAATGCGCTGGAAAAAAGCAAAAAAACGACGTTAGCGAGGTTTTTGTTCGCGCTCGGAATTCGGGAAGTCGGTGAAGCGACGGCCCTGGCATTGTCGGCATATTTCACAGATCTTGACGAGTTGATGGTGGCCGATGAGGAAGCCCTGATGGAAGTAAAAGATGTCGGCCCAGTCGTAGCCTCTCATGTGCGCACTTTCTTCAAGCAAACGCACAACATGGAAATCATCGATGCGTTGCTGGCGCAGGGTATCTGCTGGCCGGTAGAGCGAAAAGCCGCGTCAGATGATCATTTGCCGCTGGCCGGGAAGATATTCGTATTGACCGGGACACTCAATAAATTGACCAGGGATCAAGCAAAATCAGGACTTCGGGAGCTTGGAG
>BFAU01000236.1 GCA_008975185.1 bacterium MnTg04
GATCAACCCGAGCGCCTGCGGATACAATACAGCCTGCTCACTCATATTGGCAGGAAAGACAGAGCGCGCTCTGAAACTCCTCGAAGAACACGCACGAAAAAGCAACGTCCATATCGATTGGCTAGAGCAGGACAGCGACTGGGACACTGTCCGGGATCATCCGCGCTTCAAGGCGGTGCTGGAAAGCCTGTCTTGAGCGAACTTGACAGCCGGTCTGTTTGTCGACTCGACACAGCCAAATAACAACACGCCCACGGTGAAATATGGAACAACTTACAGACCTGTGGAATTCCGCCTCGGCTAGCCTGGCGGACCACCCCTTTATCGCCACGATGATCGGGGTAACGCTCCTCGCCGTCGTCGCGCTGGCCGCTGACCTCGTCGCCAAGCGCCAGTTGGTGCGCCTGTTGCGTAAGCTGGCGCTGCGCACGCGCGGCACCTGGGACGACGCCTTGATCGAGCAACGGGTCTTCAGCCGTTTCGCCCAGTGCGTCCCGGCCGTCGTCGTCATGAGCGGAGCGAAGTGGATACCGAACATCGCAGACGGCGTGCTGCGAATGATCGAGAACGCCGCCCTGGCTTACCTGGCGCTGATGCTGACGCTGGCGCTGGGCGCAACGATGAGCGCCGCCAACAGCATCTACGAGCAATATCCGATCGCCAGGAACCGGCCGCTGAAAGGCTATATCCAGATCGCAAAAATCATTCTTTACAGTATCGGCGCAATACTGGTCATTTCCGCATTGCTCGACCGCTCACCGCTACTGCTGCTGGGTAGCTTCGGCGCATTAACCGCCGTGCTGATGCTGGTGTTTCGCGACACCATCCTGTCGCTGGTCGCCAGCATCCAGCTGATCGGCAACGACATGGTCCGCGTCGGTGACTGGATCGAGATGCCGGCGTGCAGCGCAGACGGCGATGTTATCGATGTAGCCCTGCATACGGTCAAAGTGCAAAACTGGGACAAGACGATTACGACGATCCCGACCCACAAACTGATAGCCGAGTCGTTCCGCAACTGGCGCGGCATGAGCGAATCGGGTGGCCGGCGGATCAAGCGATCCCTGCTGCTCGACCAGAACAGCATTCGCTTCCTGACCAATGAAGAGACTGCGAAATTCGAGCGCTTTGCGCTGCTCAAGAATTACATCACGGCAAAGCGCCAGGAACTCTCGACCGACAACACGGGCCTGGACGGTGATGAAGCCGCGGCCGTCAACCTGCGCCGACTGACGAATATCGGCACATTCCGTGCGTATATCGTCAGCTATTTACGCACCAGAGCCGACATCAGCGACACGATGACGTTCCTGGTGCGCCAGTTACCGCCGGGCGCCGATGGCCTGCCCATCGAAATCTACATTTTCACGAACACGACGGAATGGGTGTCCTACGAGGACATCCAGGCCGACATATTCGACCACCTGCTGGCCATTATTCCGGAGTTTGGCCTGCGTGTTTACCAGAAACCATCAGGGATGGATGTCAGGGCGCTCGAATCGGCGAAGCGTTGACCCGTCGCCGCCAAAACAGATCCTGCTAGACACCTGACATATTGGGCACAGTGGGCGAATATCGAGCTCCCGATCAACAACCAGTCCGCCGATTACGCTGATGGTCTGGTACTCGAGATTCCTGGAAACGATACCCTGAATTCTGCTCCCGGTTCGCGGTTGATAATATCCACCTTGCCATTCATCGCCACAGTCAGTTGGTGGACGATGGCCAGGCCGATGCCCGTGCCGACGGTTTCCCGGGTCAGTTCCGATTCGGAGCGATAGAAAAGCTTGAAGATTTTTTTCATCTGGTCTTTGGGGATACCCGGGCCGAAGTCTCTGACCGCGAAAAGGACCTGGTTGTCGCCGGTGAGTTTGCTGGTGATCTCGATGGCCTTGCGGTCCGCGTTTTCGGAGAACTTGATGGCATTGTCGACCAGGTTGATGATGATCTGGGCGAAGCAGTCGTCGTCGATCATCATCGAGGCTCGATCCGTTTCATCGTCGCGGGTAAATTTCAGCTCGAAGCCCGCGCCTTTGACCTGGCTGGCGATCTTTGACTCGATGTTGCTGATCAACTCGCCGACCTTGGTTGGCTGCAAATCGAACTGCGGCTCGTTTCGGGTAATCCTGGCAAGTTGTAAAACGTTTGAGATCAGCCTGCTCAGGCGCTCCGACTCGTTGTGAATATATTCGTAATAGGTCTGTCGTTTTTCTTCGTCGGCCCAGCCTTCTTTGAGCATCTCGCCGTACATGCGGATGGAGGTTAGCGGGGTCTTCAGTTCATGGCTCACCGCCGCGACGAAGTCCTGCTGCTGCCTGGCCAGGTCGATCTGGCTCGAACCCAGCCGATACAGGAAGTAGAAACCGCCCAGGAACACCAGCGCGATAATAATGCTGGTCCAGCCGAGCACGCTGGCGCCCGGGCCCGGGGGCAAGCGCTTGATGCTGAAGATGAGCTCCAGGCTACCCAATGGCGCGGTCAAACGGTTGCGGTAGAGCAAGGCGCCATCCAGTGCCTGGCTGCCGTTGGGATAGCTGGAAGTGTAACGCCCGCTGACGGTGCGGATGACATCGTCCTGGTAGGCGACGATCAGATCGGACATCGTGGAAAGCGTCGTTTCCATGAAGGGCGTATCGATCGCGTCACCGATAAAGGCTTGCCGATCGATCAACAAACCCTGGATGTAGCGTTCACCATCGCGCCAGACTTTTCTGAAGAGAACCAGGTGACCGCTGTCGAGCAAGCTGAACTCCAGGGGATCGATCTCGCTCTCGAAAGCGCTAATGCGCAAATCGACCGGCTCTGCGGCACTGGCAAGCAATTCTCTACCGGTTGGCGGAACGGTGGCTGGCAGGACACTCGTTTCCTTGCGCTTCGTGCGAGCCCGGGCAACGCTGCGCCCGCCGTCAAAGGGTTGCAGTTCGTCCGCTTCGCGTTCGAGCTGTGCGCTTTTCTTCTGCAGGGAGGCATCGAGCTTGAGATCGGGAACCTTGCCGATCGTATTGAGGCGTCGTTGCGGTTTGGCAGCTTCGCCGATGGCGTCATCGAGGTCTGTCGAACCGAAGCTCTCAGAACCTGATGGCTGGTCCTGCCTCGGCAGATTCAGTTTGGCAAAGGCATCCTGGCCGTATGTTTCGTTGCTGACAGCGGCCTGTTCAAACAGCATCGCGTTGAGGTTATCGATGGCATCTTTCTCGCTTTCGGATTCATCGATAAAGCCACCGATCGCTCCAGCTTCCAGCGTACCGCTGATGATGCCAAGCGATTCTGCCCTGACTGGTAAATCGGGCTTTGCGGCGAATTCGCGCTTGCGCGACTCCGCGCTATCGAGACTGTCTGCCTCTTTTTCCTCTTGGGGTGCGGCTTTGGGCTGGTCCGGGGAACGTACCAGGCCGCGGCGAAAACCCATCTCGGGCCGGGATCGCACCAGGCTGTTGTCCACCAGGACAGCCCGGATTTCCCGGATCAGTTGCAGGCGTTGCAGGTATTCGTCGTCGCCGATGGCGAATTTTTCAGGGTCACTGCCTGCTGGCGGCAACAGCGGGCTGCTGAATGTGCCTTGGCTGTCGACCTGGAAATAACCGAGCACACCAGGCAGGTCCTCGACCACCGGCAATGCAGACAGGGGCGAGCGCTGCAGGAAATTGACGCTCGGCTTACCGGTGACGACCAGGAATGTGTAATCTGCGAACGACCTGGCGTCTGCCGTATTGATCATTTCGATCAACCTGGCGTCGATGCGACTGTTCAGTTCCTCGGCGAGACCTCGGTACTGATGAAAAGCCTCCCATTTGAGCTGGCTGTAGCCTTGCCAGATGAGGACCGCCGTCGGGATAGCGAGCGCCAGGAAAATGACCGCGAGCAGCTTTCTCAAGCGGCCTTTGTCATAGCCTTTGATGAGGGTTTTGGCGAACATCGGGCTAGGTTTCCGTCACCAGGCGGTAGCCTGCGCCTCTTACCGTGATGAGGTTTTCGGGCTCCCTAGGATCAGTTTCGATCTTGCGCCTGATCTTCGCAATATGGATATCGACCGTTCGCGTCTCGATATCAAGATTCCGCGCATATCCCCAGACCTTGGTCAGCAGCTCCTCCCTGGAAATCGGCCGGTCCGAGTGTAGGGCGAGATACTTCAATAACTCGATCTCGCGCCGCGTAAAGGTCAATTCCTCGCTCCCGTTCCTGCCGGAAAGATTTTCGGTATCGATTTCGACGTCGCGAAAACAAATGCTCCTGGCCTGCTCGATACCCACCTGGGAGCGCCTCAGGACCGCCTCGATCCTCAACACCAGTTGCTGGATCGAGAAGGGTTTCGAGACGTAGTCATCGGCGCCGAGCGTCAAGCCCTGGATGATTTCCTCATCCGAAGTCTTGGCCGTCAACATGATAATGGGCTGATGCCGGTCTTCGGCCCGAATCCGGTCGCAGATCTCGTAGCCATCCATGCCGGGCAGCATGATGTCCAAAAGAACCAGGTCGAACTTGCCGGTCAGCGCTTTGCTCAGGCCTTCCGGGCCCGTCGCACTGCTGTCGACCTCGTAACCATGGAAGACGAGCACGTCGATCAATCCTGTGCGGATGGCCTCTTCGTCTTCTACGACGAGTATCTGAATTTGCCTGCTCATTACAGGACCTAGGCTAGCAGCTTGCGGGCGCACGTTGCGTGATCGCGTGTAAGTTTTTTGTAAATTACGCGTCCCGGGTTTTACCAATCCATGTCTTATCCACAACGCCGCGCACTCCTATTATTCCTCCATCGACCCATTGACAGGAGACAACATCATGGCATTGATCAACCGCGTCTCGCGACTCTTCAAAGCGGACTTTCACGCCGTACTGGACCACATCGAAGAACCCGAGCAATTACTCAAGCAAGCCATCCGCGACATGGAGGATGACCTGGTCACCACCGAGCAGCGCGTCACCTTGTGCGCGCATGACCAGGATGCGTTATCGGTACGCAGGAACGAACTGGAAGACACGCTGACCGAGATCGATGAGCAGCTCGATCTTTGTTTCGAGTCTGAAAAGGACGATCTGGCGAAGAACCTGATCCGCAAGAAGCTCGAGGCCTCGCGCCTTTTGAAAGGTCTGAACGCAAAGCTCGTTGCCAATGAGAAATATCTCGCCGAGCAACGAACCATGCTCGATGAGAACCGGTCGACGCTGGAGGGTTTGCGACAAAAAGCGGAGCTATTCGCACAGCGCACACCGGTCCCTGCGGACTGTGGCTCGGAGTTCGACGATATCGCCTGGATGGCACGCGAAATGACCGTCAGCGACGATGAAGTCGAAGTCGCCTATCTGCGTGAAAAGAGTCAAAGGAGTGCGTCATGAAACGGCCCGGTTTTTTGCACGGCGTAATCGTCGCCGCTGTTTTTGGATTCTTTGCCAGTGCGGTCGTGGCCACGCTGACGCCTTTCATAGGCTTTGGCAGCGTCATTCGGCTGGTCGTTCCCGCGCTGGGACTGGCTTATCTCTTGTACCTGATGAGCCGAAGCAAGGAACGGCTGGGACGGGTGACCACGCTTACGCTGTGGAGCGCGCTGGCCGTCGTCACCTGGTGGCTGGCGCCCCCGCTCCCGCTTTACCTGCTGATTCATATCGCTGCCGTGTGGCTCGTGCGCTCGCTTTATTTCTATTCGGGCGTGATACCGGCGCTGATGGACCTGGGGCTGAATGCATTGAGCATCTCGGCGGCCGTCTGGGCCATCACGCGATCGGGCAGCGTATTCCTGGCGACCTGGTGTTTCTTCCTGGTGCAGGCGTTGTTCGTGGTAATCCCGCCGACGATAAAGGGAAAGACCAGGCCGGAACGGAGCACAGCGCTGGACAGTGAGAACTTCGAGCGCGCAAGACGCCAGGCCGATGCGGCGTTACGGCAGCTATTCACGCAATAAACACAGTAACCAATTACTTACAAAGAGAGGACATCATCATGAAAACCAAACTACTGGGCATCGCCCTTTTCGCACTGACGCTGGGAGTGGTCGTGTACTACCCGCAGCTTCTTGCCAAGAACATCGCGGTGGACCCACCGTCAAACCAGCTC
>BFAU01000237.1 GCA_008975185.1 bacterium MnTg04
CGCCAACGGCACGCACGATGGCGGCGCACGCGCCGACTCGGGATATGACCAGGGCAAGCTGAATCTTTTTTACCGGCACGAACTGGACCGCAGCCTTTTCCGTGCCAGTCTCGCCGCGACTTATCTCGATCAGCAGACCGCCGGCTTCGTTTTCGGCCGGGACGCGTACAAGGACAAAACTCTCAGCGCAGGCAATGACGCAGCCGGCGCCTATCGCGATAACCGCACGTTGCGCCTGCTGACACACTGGTCATGGGACAACGAAGCGGAGCGAAAACAGGATCTCAGGCTTTATGCCCGTCATTCCAGCACCCGGTTTCGCCAGCACTTCCTGCCAGGAGAGCCCGACGAGGACAACGATCAAAACAGCATCGGCCTGTTATTCAGCCACCACGTAGCCCGACCATCGGGCTCCTTGATATACGGCCTCGACCTCGAATACACCCGTGGTTTTCTCGAGGAAATCCAGGCCAATACCATCGCCAGTGGCTCGGCTTTCCTGATCGAAACCCGCCCGGCCGGCAAACACTACGACTACACCGTCAACGCGTACATGGCCGCAACTTACCTGCAATTGCAACGCGAAACCGGTCGCTGGGAGTTCAGCGCCGGGCTGCGCGCTGAATATTTACGTTACGATTACGACAATCACATGGAAGACGGCAACAACCGTGACGATGGCACACCCTGCGGCTTCGGAGGCTGCCTGTACACACGGCCGGCCGACCGCAGGGACGGGTTTTTCGAACTCGCGCCAAAACTCGGCGCGTTGTATCACATAGACCGGCGGCGCACACTCTATGCGTCGCTAAGCCGCGGCTTCCGGCCGCCGCAAAGCACCGAGCTGTATCGCCTGCAAAGCCAGCAGCAGATCGCCGATCTCGATTCGGTGATCCTGGACAGCCTCGAACTCGGCCTCAAAAGTACCGGCGACACACTCGAATACGACATCGCCATTTACGCGATGAAAAAACGCAACCTGATCCTGCGCGACGCGAACGGTTTCAACGTGGACAACGGCAAGACCCGGCACGCCGGTTTGGAAAGCAGCGTGCACTGGCGGATCGACGGTGCCTGGTCGCTGCAGGCCGCCGCCAGTTACGCCCTGCACCGCTACGATTTCAGCCAGCAGGTTGCAGGCGGCAACACCATCAGCTCAGGCGATGAAGTGGATAGCGCGCCAAGACGTCTCGGCAGCATCCGATTGCGATGGGCTGAGGGCGGTTACACCGGCGAGCTCGAATGGGTACATGTCGGGCGCTATTACATCGACCCCGGGCAGGCGAATAATTACGCTGGCCACGATCTGCTGAATCTCAGGCTGGGCAAGCGCTTCAGCCCGAACTGGTCGGCGGCGCTCAGGTTCAACAACCTGGCCGACGTCCGCTATGCCGAGCGCGCCGATTTCGCCTTTGGCCGCTTCCGCTACTCGCCGGGCCGGGGGCGCAGCCTGTTTGTGGAAATACGCTACGCACAACCATAATATGGACCCATCACGATTTTCGTTACAGCAAGAAAGGCACTGACCCAGGATGAGTAACCCCAATTACCAAACCCCGAGCGGCGGCGCAAAAATTACGGTTGAACACGGCGAACTCAAGGTACCGGTAAACCCCGTCATCCCTTTCATCGAAGGCGATGGCATCGGTCCCGATATCTGGCGCGCCGCGGTGCGCGTCCTCGACGCAGCCGTGGAAAAAGCCTACCGCGGCAAACGGAAAATTCACTGGCTGGAGATTTTTGCCGGCCAAAAGGCATACGACCAGTTCGAAAACTGGTTGCCCGATGAAACCGTGCAAGCCTGCCGCGACTACCTGGTCTCGATCAAGGGCCCGCTGACCACGCCCATAGGCGGCGGCATCCGATCGCTCAACGTCGCGCTGCGCCAGATGCTCGATCTGTATGTCTGCCTGCGGCCGGTGCGCTGGTTCGAAGGCGTGCCCTCCCCGGTCAAGAATCCCGGTGCCGTGGACATGGTTATTTTCCGCGAAAATACCGAGGACATTTACGCCGGCATCGAGTTCGAGGAAGGCAGCGAAGACGTCCAGCGTTTCCTGGAAATTTTTATGGAGGCTTTTCCGGAGCGCTTCAAGAAAATCCGTTTCCCGCAGACCTCCGGCATCGGCATCAAGCCCGTTTCACGCCAAGGCACCGAAAGACTGGTGCGCTCGGCTTTGAAATACGCCATCGCGCAAAAACGCAAGAGCATTACTTTTGTGCACAAAGGCAACATCATGAAATACACCGAAGGTGCGTTCCGTAACTGGGGTTACGCGCTGGCCGAAAAAGAATTCGGTGAATTCGTCTATACGTGGGAGCAATGGGAACGGACCAAGGCCGAAAAAGGCGAAGACGAGGCGAATGCCGAACAAAAAGAGGCGCTGGCCGCGGGTATGATCCTGATCAAGGACACGATCGCCGATATCATGCTGCAGCAAATACTGACCCGGCCCAACGAATTTGATGTGATCGCGACATTGAATCTGAATGGCGATTATCTCTCCGATGCACTGGCTGCCCAGATCGGCGGTATCGGCATAGCCCCGGGTGGCAACATCAACTACAGCAACGGTATCGCCATTTTCGAGGCCACCCACGGCACCGCACCGAAATACGCCGGCCAGGACAAGGTCAACCCCGGCTCGGTGATACTCTCCGGTGAACTGATGCTGCGCTACATGGGCTGGGACGAAGCTGCGGACAAGATCGTTGCCGCGATGGACAAGACCATCGGCAACAAGACCGTTACCTACGACTTCGAACGGCAGATGGAAGGTGCGACCTTGTTGAAGTGCAGCGAGTTCGGGGACGCGTTGATCGGGAATATGTAGAGGATTTCTTTGGCCGTAAGGAGAAAACAAAATGAACGAAGTCAAGCCAGACACACAAACAACCGAGGAGCCAGTGCTATCCGACCAGCAAATGCAGATGGCCATGGATTCCTTGCGGTCGGAGCAAAACATACTCGCCGGCGCCCTCGCCGGACTTGCAGCGGCATTGCTTGGTGCTGGTGTCTGGGCCGTCGTGACGGCGATGACGGAATATCAAATCGGATGGATGGCCGTTGGCATCGGCGTGTTGGTTGGATTCTCCGTTCGCTTCGCTGGCAAAGGAGTCGATCAAACTTTTGGTTTTGCGGGCGCTACGCTGTCATTGATCGGATGCGTTGTCGGCAATATTCTGACCATCACCTACTTTGTTGCGGTTAACAAAGGGATGGCGTTCATGGATATTTTGGTCCAACTGAATCCGGGAATCATTTACGAAATGCTGACGTCGACATTCGAGATTATCGACGTCTTGTTTTACGGTTTGGCAGGATACTTTGGTTACAAATACGCATTTCGCCAGGTTAGCGATGAAGATTTCGATCGTGCTCTAGGAAAGGCCCCCTGAAACATCGCTGCGCGCGCCGGCTAAATCGAACAACAGATGGACGCCGTGACCTGGTTGAAGCGCAGCGAGTTTGGTGATGCGTTGATTGGGGATATGCAGGGGCGTCAACGCCAATAAGGCGCCTGTGTCGGGCTATCTGGTTTTTTGATGTATCGAATTCAACCTCCCGGATTCTTGACTATACTATCCGGATACAAACGATCGGATTAGAAAAGGAGATAGCCATGTCTTACTCGTCTTCGCGTTTCCGTGATCTCGCTGCAGTTCCCTGCCATCACCGTCAGGAGGGCGCAGCTACTTTGTGGATAATCATCGGTGTTGTACTTTTGTTTGCCGCGATTTTTGTTGGCTTTCTACAATTACGCGCTGCGCCGGGGTCAGTTACATTTACTGTGTTTAATGGCTCGGTCGCTGCGCCTCAGCCTTTCCCGCAACTTGTTGACACCGGTGTCGGCGTGACCTACAAGGTCACGACAAATACGGTAACGGTGCCTTATGGCGCGGGACCGGGATTCCCGCCAACCGCTTCGACGCCTCCCGTTGCCGCAGCGAATGCTGTTGTCGTTTTCAGTTTGGTAAACGGTGACGCGACCTTTTCTGATGGCTCGACCAGCAAAAGCGTTAATACAGGTGCGAACGGCCTGGCGAACGTGACTATTATTCCGGTACAGGACGGCGACGATACGCTTTCGTTTGTGATGAATGTCACTACTAGACCCTGGTACGCACGAACTACACACTCCATTCCGGATTCGACCTCATTTGCGTTTGAGGTTGAAACACCGCCGTAATCAAGCGCCAGCGAATCGTTGAAACTGACCCGTGCAACGACGACGCACACTGACGAATCAGCAGATTGAGAAATTCCTTTCTCGACATCAGCTGCCCGACAAGTTCGGCGACCTGATCGCTGAACATTACTCGCCCCTGGCGAGGTGGGTGATGCAACGGCACGAGCCGGGTCAAACGCTCTTCATTGGAATCAATGGAGCGCAGGGCACCGGGAAATCGACGCTGGCGGCCTTTCTGCGACTCGCGCTTGAATCGAATGCCGGCTGGCGCGTCGCGGTTTTATCGATCGATGACTTTTATCTGACCAAGGCAGAGCGCGAAGAATTAGGCAAGCGTATTCACCCATTGCTGAAAACCCGAGGCGTTCCCGGCACGCATGATATGGCAATGCTCGCGGCCTGCGTTGAGAAACTCAGAATCCTTGATGCTGAAACCAGCTTATCGCTGCCGCGCTTCGACAAGGCGCGCGACGATCGTGCCGACCCTGGCGCCTGGCCCGTTATCGCCGGGCCAGTCGATCTGATCATTGTCGAAGGCTGGTGTGTCGGCAGCAAGCCACAGCGGGACGATGCGTTATTGCAACCGGTCAATTCACTGGAGCGCGATGAAGACCCGTCTGGCGAATGGCGTCATTATGTTAATAAGCAACTCAAGGGTAGTTATGCCGATTTGTTCGCACAACTGGACACGCTGATTTTTCTAAGCGCACCGGACATAGGCGCCGTACACCGCTGGCGGCTCGAGCAAGAAGAAAAACTGTCCGCGGCCACGCCCGCCGATGCTGGAAGCATCATGGATAGCGAGCAGGTAGCCCGCTTCGTGCGGTTTTTTGAGCGCTTGACGAGAGAAAACCTCGTGTCTTTGCCTGAAATCGCGGATGTTGTTCTGGAACTGAACTATAATCACGATTGCAGGCGTAGTTATTATCCGAATCGACCCAGCTGAAAGGTGCGTTTCCGCAAGCATGGATATTCAAATAGACCGCGAGTCAGCGATAGCCCAGGTCGATGTCGGTGAGGCATCAAGCACTGCCGAAATAATAAATGCTATCGAGGCACTGCTCACACACGCCGACTACGTCGATGGCATGGATTCGATCTTTGATTACAGCCGGTGCGATTTCTCCAAACTGAGTGCCGAAAACTTGAAATCGGTCGCTCATTTTCTTGTTCCGCACCTTTCCCGGCTCGCGAAGCGCATCAACCTGGTCGTCGGTCGCGACCTTGAATACGGTCTGGCCCGGATGTACGGGGTGTACGCAGAAGATATCGCTCCGCGCGAACGGCACATCTTCCGCGACATCGGTTCAGCGCGAAAGTGGTTTCTGTCAAACAAGCGAGCTTGAATTAGCTTTTGGGGCTCCGCTGGTTTCCTCCAGCACATGGGAACGAATCCAGCGGATATCATCCGGCATGTCGTCCCCGACTTCAGTTGAACGGGCGGCCGCCGCTTCAAGCGTCGGACCGTCAGTGAAA
>BFAU01000238.1 GCA_008975185.1 bacterium MnTg04
ATGACAGAGCGCCTGCCGGACCAGGTGACGATGGAGAGCACCAAGATGGGCATGCACGAGTGGAGTTACAGCAATGACTACGATACCGGCTCGCGCCGATTGGTTCCGCACGTCAGCCTCAAGGAGCGTTTCAAAAAGCTCGATATCGAAGTCGAACTGGGGTTCACGGCCGACCAGGCAATCGCCGAGGTCGAGCGTTGCCTGAATTGCGACATCCAAACGGAGTTCGTGGCAAAGCGATGCATCGAGTGCGACGCTTGCATCGATATTTGCCCGGTAGACTGCCTTACGATGACTGAAAACGGGCCGGAAGAAGAATTGCGAACCCATCTCACCGCACCGAGCACTAACCTGGAACAAGCGCTGTTTGTATCCGAAGCACTGCCGCAGACTGGTCGGGTGATGGTAAAGGACGAAGACCTGTGTATCCATTGCGGCCTGTGTGCGGAACGTTGTCCGACCGCCGCGTGGGACATGCAAAAATCCCTGATTACAATTCCCCTGGCCGCGGATCAACCGGTATGTCAGAAACAACGCCGCAGCGCGTAAACGATTTCGTTGTCAAATTAGCCAACGTTAACGGCACCGGTTCAGCCAGCGCCAATGGCCTGCTCATGAAGACTATTTTCCGCATGGGCGTGCCGGTCACGGCGAAAAACTTTTTCCCATCGAATATCCAGGGTCTGCCAACCTGGTATGAGATTCGGGTCAGCAAGGACGGCTACCAATCGCGTACTGACCGCATCGACCTGATGGTGGCGATGAATGCCCAAACCTATGCCGACGACCTCGCCGAAGTCGCAGTCGGTGGCTACCTGCTGTACGACTCTTCCTGGCCGCGCGACCGGCAACTCAAGCGGGACGATATCCAATTGTTGGGTGTACCGCTGGCCAAGATGGTCAACCAGAAGTACGAGGATCCACGCTCGCGCATATTGTTCAAGAATATCGCCTATGTCGGTGTACTCAGCGCATTGCTGGATCTCGATCTGGCGGTGATCGACCAGATTCTCGATGAGTTGTTTGCCAGGAAACCCGGTTTGCTCGAGGCCAATCACCAGGCGGTGGGCCTCGGCAGCGATTATGCGCTCGCGCATTTTGCCTGCCCGTTGCCGATTCGCGTCGAGCCGATGGATAAGACCAAAGGCCACGTGGTTATCGATGGCAACACGGCGGCTGCCATGGGCTGTCTGTATGCCGGCGCATCTGTTGGCGCCTGGTATCCGATTACGCCGTCCACATCGTTGATGGATGCGTTCAAAGCGTTGTGCGAGCGCCATCGCATCGATCCCGAGACCGGCAAGAACCGCTTTTGCATTATCCAGGCCGAGGACGAACTCGCGGCGATCGGCATGGCATTGGGCGCGAGTTGGGGTGGCGCGCGTTCCTTTACCCCGACCAGTGGTCCGGGCCTGTCTCTGATGGGTGAGTTTCTGGGCCTGGCCTACTTCACCGAACTGCCGCTGGTGGTGTTCGATGTCCAGCGCTCCGGCCCGTCTACCGGTCTGCCGACGCGCACCCAGCAATCCGATATTATTGCGGCCGCCTACGCCTCGCATGGCGATACCCGGCATGTGCTGTTGTTTCCGAAAGACCCGGAGGAATGCTTTTACCTGACGGTCGAGGCATTCGATCTCGCCGACCGTCTGCAGACGCCGGTGATGGTGCTCAGCGATCTCGATATAGGCATGAACGACTGGATGTGTCCGGAGTTCAAGTGGGACGATAACTACCGACCCGATCGCGGCAAGGTGCTGCGCAAAAAAGAACTGGAATCCGTGGATTCCTTCTCTCGCTACCTGGATGTGGACGGCGATGGAATCTGTTATCGCAGTTATCCGGGAGATCACCCGAGAGGCGCTTATTTTCTGCGCGGTTCAGGACACACGGCCCACGCGAAGTACACCGAAGACCCGGATGAGTACACCGAACTGGTGGATCGCCTCAGCCGCAAGTGGGAAACCGCAAAGAGCCATGTGCCCGAGCCCGTATTGCTGTCCCGTAAGCAGGCGATGGCCGGCGTGATCGCCTATGGCAGCAGCGACAGCGCAGTGCAGGAGGCGCTGGACCGGCTGGAGGAGCAGGGCGTGCCGATGGATTACCTCCGCATCCGGGCGTTTCCGTTCAATGAGCAGGTCGACGAGTTCCTGGCCGGTCACGATCGTGTCTTTGTCGTCGAGCAGAACCGCGACGCGCAATTGAGGATGTTGTTGCTCAATGAAAGCGCGGCGAGACGGGAGCAATTGATTTCGGTGCTGCATTACAATGGATTCCCAATGAGCTGCGACATTGTAATAACGCGAATCCAGGCCGCGATGTCTGCCCAGGGGGCTGCCGCATGAGTTATATTTCCAAACCCAGGGTTGGCCACCCGACGCTGCAGCGCAACGAGCTTGGCCTGCGGCAACGCGACTACGAAGGCACGATCTCGACCTTGTGCGCCGGCTGCGGCCACGACTCGATATCGGCGGCGCTGATCCAGACCTTTTTCGACTTGAATATCGAACCTTACCGCGTGGCAAAAACCAGCGGTATCGGTTGTTCATCGAAGACGCCGGCCTACTTTCTAAGCCAGTCGCATGCGTTCAACTCGGTACACGGCCGCATGCCATCGGTGACGATGGGCGCGAACGCGGCCAACAGCAGCATGATCTTTGTCGGCATATCCGGCGATGGTGATACCCTGTCCATCGGCATGGGCCAGTTTTGCCATGCGATCCGGCGTAATCTGAACATGGCCTACATTATCGAAAACAACGGCGTGTACGGGTTGACCAAGGGGCAGTTCTCGGCCTCTGCGGATGTCGGCAGCACCGCGAAAAAAGGCGAGGTGAATAACCAGAAGCCTATCGACGCGGCGCTGACCGCGATCAACCAGGGCGCCAGCTACGTTGCACGCGGTTTCTCCGGCGACAGGCAGCAACTCGTCCCGTTGCTCAAAGGCGCACTGAGACACAAAGGCTTTGCCCTCGTCGACATTATTTCACCGTGTGTGACTTTCAACGATCACCAGGGCTCGACAAAGAGTTACGCGCATACGCGTGAACATTTTCATCAGCTCGAGCAGACCGATTTCGTCGCGCCGGCGGAGGAAATTACCGCGAGTAGCGAGGGCAGGGATCTGACGCCAGTCACCTTGCACGATGGTAGCCGGATTCTTTTGCGGAACGTGGAAAACGGTTATGACCCGCGGGACCAGGCGGCGGCTTTCGCCTATTTGAAGAACTGCCAGTTACGTGGCGAAATACCGACGGGCCTTTTGTTTATCGACGAAAACAGCATCGATTTTCACGAACGCAACAACACGATCGAGACGCCGTTGAACGATCTTGCGCACGAGGATATTTGCCCGGGCGCAGACGCATTGGCCAATATGCTCGGCAGATACCGCTAGGGCTAGCCCGGATTATTCATGAATAAGCCAGGCTAGCGATCCATGCGCCGTACCGAGGCGCGGCTGGCGATATAGAGCGTATCCGCCGGCCGATTCGCGAATATCCCGACCGTGACCACGCCCGGTATCTGGTTGAACCGGCTTTCCATTTCGGGCGGGCTCATGATCTTGAGATTGTAGACATCGATAACCTGATTGCCGTTGTCGGTAACGAAATCCTGCCGCCAGACCGGCTGACCGCGTGATTTCACCATCTGCCTGGAAACGAAGGAGCGTGCCATGGGAATCACTTCCACAGGCATCGGGAACTTGCCCAGCAGGCCGACCAGCTTGCTTTCATCGATAATGCAGACAAAACGGCGCGACGCCTCGGCGAGGATTTTCTCCCGCGTCAGTGCGCCACCCCCGCCCTTGATGAGATGCAGGTGTTTGGTCGCCTCGTCCGCGCCGTCGACATAAAGATCCAGCGTGCCGACCTCATTGAGGTTGCTGACGGTAAACCCGGCCTGTTCCAATAGTTCGGTGCTGGCATCCGAACTGGAAACCACGGCGTCAATATGGGATTTGACGCCGGCCAGAGCCTCGATAAAGAACTTGACGGTGGAACCGGTGCCCACGCCCAGAAGACAGCCCGGCTGGATAAGTTCCAGCGCCTCCTCCGCGGCAGACTTCTTCATTATATCCTGATCGTGCATGGCGGGGACAGAGTATGCCGTGGTTTCTATTGCGGAGCAAAAAAAAGTGCCCGCAATGCGGGCACACTTTGACAATCCTTGTCCCGGATGATGGCGGGGGTTAGCCCGCCACACCGGTTATCCATAAACTACGGCTTATTTTTTCCTTGCCGCAGTTTTTCTCTTGGTCTTTCTCTTAGCCTTTTTCTTGGCTACTTTACGTTTGGCCTTCTTTTTACCTCTTTTCTTAGTAGCCTTTTTCCTCTTGGCTACTTTACGTTTGGCCTTCTTTTTACCTCTTTTCTTAGTAGCCTTTTTCCTCTTGGCTACCTTCTTTTTAGCCTTTTTCCTCTTGGCTACTTTCTTTTTCGCCGTCCGCCGCTTAGCGACTTTTTTCCGGGTTACCTTCTTCTTGGCAACCTTTTTACGTTTCTTAGCTCTAGAAATCTTCTTTTTTACAGAAGTTTTCTTTCTCGCTTTCTTTTTCACCATGACTAGTTATCTCCGTGTCGGGTGTCCAATGCCGAGTATAATGATAAATTTGGAAAATTCCAGTTTGTCAAAGGTTTTTTTTGAACCGGTTTTTTGCGAAAAAAGTTTTTTCGTTTTCTTCTTATTCTTATTGTGTGCTGAAAAAAATATTGTGCATGGAAAAAACCGAACGCGTCACACTTTTGCAAATCAATCCTGTATGCAATGGCGAGCAAAAACCCTTGCTAAACCAGACTGTCAATAAAGTCCCAGTGCTCTTTTGTGACGGGCATCACCGAAAGTCGATTGCCCCTCATTAGTAGCTGAAACCCTTGCAATTCCTTGTCTGCGAACTGTTTTAGATATTTTAATTGCAGTTCCGTGGAGAATTTCCGCTTTAATTTTACGTCGACCATAAACCAGCGCGGATTTTCAGGATCGGATTTCGCATCGAAGTGTTTGTCCTTTGGATCGAACGCCGTGTGATCGGAATAACCTTCCCGGACAATGGTTATGGTTCCAACGATACCGGGTTGCTCGCAGTTTGAATGGTAAAAAAAACCGAGGTCACCTTTTTTCATTTGATCGCGCATCATGTTTCGCGCCTGGTAATTGCGCACGCCGTCCCAATTATTTGTTTTCCCGGGAGAGTTCGCCAGGTCATCGATGCCGAATTCTCCGGGCTCGGATTTGAACAGCCAGTAATTCATCAAACTTCCTTTCGTTTCTTGCGTTCGTTTGCCGCGGTTGAACGGTAAAAAGCGGTTTCGGTTGCCACACCGCTCAGCGGGACGTCCCATTCGCATGTTTCTATCGCAGCGACGCGCTGAAACTCGTACGCGAGGCCAATCAGGCGTGGGTTCCTCGAGTTTTTGCGTTGCCGCAAAAACGAAAAACAACGATCGTAATGGCCGGCGCCCATCCCGATCCGGTTCAACGAGTGGTCGAAGGCCACCAGCGGTGTAAGCACCAGGTCCAGTTGATCGGCGGCTACGTAACGACGGTCTTCAGAAACAGGCTCCGAAATGCCGTAGTGGTTGACCGACAGGCATTGCCCGGGCGTGTAGACGGTAAATCTCACGTTTTTCCCGCGATCGACCAGTACCGGCACGCACA
>BFAU01000239.1 GCA_008975185.1 bacterium MnTg04
GGTCTTTGGGTTCCCGGGGCCGTCGCGAATTGACGCGATAAACCAGGAATTCGGAAATATCGTCGTAAGAGGGGCCAAAGGCGACATCGCCGAGGCGCTCCGCGGTGATGGTCAGGCCGGCGGCCGCGATATGGGCGCGACCGGATTTCACTCCCGGTATCAGCGACTGCAGTTCCTCATCGACATCGATCCTGAGCTCGACGCCCAGCTCCTCGGCGAACCGGCTGACCAGGTCGTATTCCGGCCCGATCGGGCCTTCGTGTCCGATGTAATAAGTCGTGGGACTGTTCCGGGTGATGACCCGCAGCTCACCGAGCGTCTTGATCTGTTCCACCAGTGACGGCGGCCCCGAGCAGGTGCCCAGGACCACGGCGACCAGCAGCGCGGTCACGACTCGCAAAGGATCCATCCTCTCACCGGCGGAGTTGCACATCCGCCGATGTCAGTTTCATTAAGGCAATAATATCGTGTTTTGGGGTCTGCGGACTCAAAAAAGAGGAGTTTTTGCTGCAGCGCAATATATTTTCTGGTTTCAATAGCGCCGGAACACCAGGGAAGCATTGGTGCCGCCGAAACCGAAATTGTTGCTCATGACTGTATTCAGGCCGGCGTTGTCTTTGGTCTCCAGCAAAATGGGGAACCCTTCGGCTTTCGGGTCCAGTTCGAAAATATTGGCCGAGCCCGCCATGAAATCGTTCTCCAGCATCAGCAGGCAATGGATTGCCTCCTGTACGCCCGCGGCGCCGAGCGAATGGCCACACAAGGATTTGCTCGAGCTCAGTGGCGGTATGTCTTCATCGAACACCCTGGAGATGGCATCGAGCTCAGCGATATCCCCCACCGGCGTACTGGTGCCGTGGGTGTTGATGTAGTCGATCGGCGCGTCGACGGTGGCGATGGCCTGCTGCATACAGCGCACCGCGCCATCGACGGATGGTGCGACCATGTTTTCGCCATCGGATGTCGCGCCATAGCCAACCAGCTCGGCATAAATTTTCGCACCGCGAGCCTTCGCATGCTCCAGTTCTTCCAGGACCAGCATGCCGCCGCCCGCGGCGATCGCGAACCCGTCGCGCCCGGCGTCAAAGGCACGCGACGCCGTCGAGGCCGTATCGTTATACTTGGATGTCAAGGCGCCCATGGCATCGAACATCATCGCCAGGATCCAGTCTTCTTCCTCGCCGCCACCGGCAAAGATCAAGTCCTGTTTGTCCCACTGGATTTGTTCCATCGCAGCGCCGATGCAATGGGTGCTGGTCGCGCAGGCGGAAGTGATGGAATAATTGAGGCCGCGAATCCCGAAATGCGTGGCCAGGCACGCGGAAACGGTACTGCTCATGGTGCGTGGGACCAGGTACGGGCCTACGCGGCGCACGCCTTTTTCGCGCAGCTTGTCGGCGCCCCAGACCAGGTTGGCGCTCGATGCGCCGCCCGAACCGGCGATTATTCCGCTACGCGGATTCGAGACCTGGTCATCGGTCAGGCCCGCATCATCGATGGCGTTTTGCATGGAAACGTAGGCGTAAGCGGCGGCATCGCCCATAAAGCGACGAACCTTGCGATCGATGTGCTCGCTGAGGTCGATATCCACCGAACCGCAAACGCAGCTACGCAAACCCATTTCCTGGAATTTTTCATTGAAGCTGATGCCCGATTTTCCGTGGCGCAATGAATCAATGACGGTTTCCTTGGTATTTCCCAAACAGGAAACCAGACCCATACCCGTAACGACTACCCGACGCATACGTTTGCCCTTAAAAATTATCGGTGGAAAGGAACAGCCCGACGCGTAGGTCGTCCGCCGTATAAATCGTTCGCCCATCCACGGCAACGGTACCGTCGGCGATAACCATGATTAATTTTCGAGTAATCACTCGCTTCATATTCAATGTGTAAGTCACCTGTTTCGCCGTCGGCAGGACCTGGCCGCTGAATTTTACATTGCCCACGCCCAACGCTCTCCCCTTGCCCTTGCATCCTTTCCAGGTGAGAAAAAAACCACACAACTGCCACAGCGCGTCCAGGCCCAGGCAACCAGGCATCACCGGGTCACCGACAAAGTGACAACCGAAAAACCACAGCTCCGGGTTGATATCCAGCTCTGCTTCGATAAATCCCTTGGTGTGGAGCCCGCCATCGTCGTTAATTTCAACGATGCGGTCAAACATCAGCATGTTGCCGGCCGGCAGTTTTCCCGCATCGGGTCCGAACAAGCCTACACTGCCGCAGGTCTCCAGTTCATCCCGATTGTAGGAATTTTTCTTGTTTTCCAGATTGGCCATGTAAAATTTTGATTCCTGCCTGGCGCAACGGGGCTTTTATTGGCGGAGGGGGTGGGATTCGAACCCACGGTACGGCAAACCGTACACTTGATTTCGAGTCAAGCCCATTCGACCACTCTGGCACCCCTCCGAGGCGCGGTATTGTATATGAAAAAGGGACCCGAAGGTCCCTTTGGGTATTCCCGGTTATTCGGGAATGAATAACGAACGAGGTTCGATTATTCCATCACTTTTTCATAGATGCCGGTGCCGATCACGACCAGCGCGCCCGCATTTATTATGGTGCTGACATTGCCAAATATCGCAGTGATATATTCACCCGCTGCAGGAATCGCGCCGAGCCCACCGCCGGCTACCGACAAGGCAACTACCGTCACGAGGTAGAGCGTCCTGCGTTCAGCTTCAACAAAGTAGCCAATGCCGAGACCGAGAATGGCCATCAGCAAGCCCGCATATTCAAACTTCCAAAACGCAAAAACAACCGCTGCTGCTGTTGCGACCATACGAACAATTTTTGCTGGACCCATGTTTTTCTCCCTTATTGTTTTCCCGAGAATTATTTTTTTAACCGCCGAAGTTTAGTCTTTAAAGCAAATGGCAACAATAATAATGGCTGCTGTATTGCAGCAAAAACCACATAAGACAAATGCAAACCATTTGTCTTACAAGGGAAAAAAGTTTGCTGCATTGCGATTAAGGCGATCCGCGGTATATCCTGCCTGTAGTCCAATACAAATCAATAATGCGCGCTTTATGTGGCGCAACAATGGACCGATGCAGTCCCGCCGCTGCCATCGTCCTGCTGATTTAGCCTCAACCACCGCGGAATGCTATCTTTCGGCACGCCATGGCTAATTTATTCACCGAGCTCAAACGCCGCAACGTATTCCGGGTGGCCGCGGCGTATGCGGCGATCGGCTGGTTGCTGGCCGAGATCGGCGGCTTGTTGTTTGCCACTTTCGAAGCGCCCGGCTGGGTGATGAAGGTCTATACGACGCTGATTATCCTGGGTTTCCCGCTGGCCTTGTTCCTGGCCTGGGCGTTCGAACTGACGCCCGAGGGCATCAAGCGCGAGCACGAAGTCGACCGCAGTGAGTCGATCGTCCATAAAACAGGGCAAAAACTGAACAACGTCATTATCGCGGCTATCGCCATTGCCGTTGCATTCCTGTTGTTCGACCGCTTTGGCGGGCAACAACCGGAGCGGTTCGTAGAATCTGCAAGCCGTGCGGCACAAACGAAGGACCAGACTGTATCCATCGCCGTCCTGCCGTTTGTCAACATGTCATCAGACCCCGAGCAGGAATATTTTTCCGATGGGATCTCGGAAGAAATTCTGAATCAGCTGGTTCGCGTCGATGGCCTGTCCGTAGCCTCACGCACTTCGGCATTTTCCTTCAAAGGCCAGGGCCTGGGTCTCGATGAAATCGCCCGCGAACTGGGCGTGGATCACATACTCGAGGGATCGGTTCGCAAGGAGCGCGACAATATCCGCATTACCGCCCAGCTGATCGATGCCAGGACCGACCGCCACCTGTGGTCGGAAACCTATGACCGGAAACTGACGAGCATCTTCGCGATCCAGGATGAAATATCCGCCAGCATTGTTACTGCGCTGCGTGAAACGCTGGGCGTCGATATACAAGAAACCTCTTCGACCGTCGTACCAACCACCGACATGGACGCATACACTGCTTTCTTGAAAGCGCGCGAACTATTTTTGTCACGCGACGCGATGGCGTTGCGCCAAAGCCTGGAAATTTATCAACAGGCGATCGACCGAGATTCCGATTTTGCAAGAGCTTGGGAAGGCCTTGCCGCGGTTTACGCGGTCCTTCCAGGCTATATAACGCCGGAAGGATATGAAGTGATCGATTTTGAAAAGAGTTACCGGCTGACCACGCAGGCGGCACGCAAGGCAATGGAACTGGATCCCACGCTATCCATGCCGCACGCTGTGTTGGGTATCATTTTCTCAGATGCCAATGACCATGAAACTGCCCTGCGGGAGCTTGACACGGCGATCGAAATGGAACCGCGCGAATCCACTGCCTGGATGTGGCGAGGGATGAGGACGTCCATGTTGGGTTATCTCGAAGAGTCACTGAATTATTACAAGGAAGCATACCGCCTTGACCCGCTTACCGGCATAAACAGCGATCACCTGGGAGTCACGCTGATCGCTTTGCGAAGAAATGAGGAAGCCTATCCATATCTGGCCAATGCGCTGGACAAAGGTCGCTCAATGCACCAATTGCTATTCCTGCTAGATGTAGAGAATGGTGATTTCCTGAACGCGAGAATGATTGCGACGTACGTGTTCGGTGGTCAAGAGATGTTGCAATACTTTATGCCGATTTTCGAAGGTCCACATAGCGCCAGCGAACGTCAACATCTGGTTAACAGGTTTTTTGCGAAATATGAATCGTTGGAGCCCAGGCCCCAGTTTGTCGATACTCGCCGCGACCCGATTCTACTCGCCGCAATGGGTGTTTTTGACCAGGCGACAAAATATTTCGTTAAGCAACCTGTTTGGAGAAACGCCGTCTGGAATCCGGTACTGGCTGAGTATCGTGCCTCAGAACAGTTCAAGGATTACGTTCGGCAAACAAAAATGGACACCTACTGGCGCAAACACGGCTGGCCGGACTTTTGCCAGCCACTTCGCGACGACGATTTCGAGTGCGATTGATTAATGGCTAATCTCTTCACAGAACTCAAACGCCGCAACGTATTCCGCGTTGGTTTCGCCTACGTGGTCATGGCCTGGCTGCTGGCGCAAATCACCGACCTGGTCATCGACAACGTCGGCGCGCCAGATTGGGTCATGAAGATCATTTTCTTGGTGCTGGCGATCGGTTTTCCCATCGCCTTGTTTTTTGCCTGGGCATTCGAAATGACGCCCGAGGGAATCAAGCGCGAGCACGAAGTCGATCGCAGCGAGTCGATTACCCATCGCACCGGCCGCAATCTGGACCGGATGATCGGCGCCGCGATCGCGATTGCCGTCGTATTCCTCCTGGTCGATCGTTTTGCCGGGCCCGAGCAGACCGGTGTATTGCCGCCAGGTTCGGAAACCGCACAACACAAGAGATCTGCGCAGGACCAGGCCGTCTCCATCGCCGTCCTGCCCTTCGTCAACATGTCATCCGACCCCGAGCAGGAATATTTTTCCGACGGGATTTCCGAGGAAATTCTAAACCAGCTCGTTCGCATCGATGGCTTGTCCGTCGCCTCACGCACCTCGGCATTCTCTTACAAAGGACAGGACATCGGCCTCGATGAAATCGCCCGCGATCTCGGCGTCGATCACATACTCGAAGGCTCG
>BFAU01000240.1 GCA_008975185.1 bacterium MnTg04
CATCGATCACAACGCCGTCGACCGGCACTTTTTCGCCGGGGCGAATGCGCAGGCGATCGCCCGGTATGATCACTTCTATCGGCACGTCTTCCTCGTCGCCCGACTCCGACACCCGCCGCGCGGTCTTTGGCGTCAGGCCGAGCAGGGCCTTGATCGCCGCACCGGTTTGACTGCGAGCCCGCAGTTCCAGGACCTGGCCCAGCAAGACCAGGGTCACGATGACCGCCGCCGCTTCGAAATACACGGCGACGTGACCGGAATTATCGCGAAACGCGGGCGGAAACAGATCCGGCAACAGGACGGCAACAACGCTATACACGTAGGCGACGCCGACGCCCAGGCCGATCAACGTGAACATATTGAGATGACGGGTCACGATCGATCGCCAAGCACGTACAAAAAACGGCCACGCCCCCCACAACACCACCGGGCTGGTCAAAAGCAGTTCGATCCACGGACGAATCGAGATGGGCAGGATTGCGCTCACGGGTTTTCCGGGGAGCAAGTCGCCCATGGCGATGAAAAAGACCGGGATTGTGAATGACACGCTCACCCAGAACCGCCGGGTCATATCGATCAGTTCGCGGTTGTCGTCTTCGTCTTCGGTAACGACCACCGGCTCCAGCGACATGCCGCAAAGCGGACAGTCGCCGGGCTTGTCCCGAACGATTTCCGGATGCATGGGGCAGGTGTACTGCCGGGCCGGTGCGGCTACGAAGACGCGTTCCAGCGCCATTCCGCATTTGGGACAGTCACCGGCATGGTCGGACTCGACGTCCGAATGCATAGGGCAGGACCAGGTGGCGCTCATGACGGAACCCCCTGGAGTTCCGCGGGAAGCTGTTGTCGGGATTCTCCGGTCCAATCGGCTACCGGAATTACCAGCAACAGCAGGCGCCACACTCGCATGCTGCAATGCGGGTTTGTCAGCGCACGACTGCGGGCGGCTGATTTTCTCAAACGCGTCTCAGGACCCCGGTAGATGGACATGAACAATCTCCTTGGTTTTCAGTGAGCCAACCCCTGGCGTATGGCGTAGACGGTAGTGTTACCGTCGGCACCGTGGGCCAAAACGTTGTATCGCACCGGGTATGGGCCTTCCATGCCGGGCGAGCCAATCGGCATGCCGGGTACCGCAATACCGCGAACGCCATCGGGCTTCTCCGCCACCAACCGTCGGACGAGGTCGGCCGGGACGTGCCCCTCCACCCAATAATTCCCAACCACGGCCGTGTGGCAAGACCCGAGGTGGCGGGGTACGCCCAGTCGTGCCTGTATGTGCCGCGTATCGCGGACGCTCACCACACCGACCTTAAAGTCGTTGTCGCGCAGATGCGCTATCCACTTGTTACAACAGCCGCAGGCCGGTGTCTTGTACACGACGATATCGGCATCCTCGGAGGACATCGTCGGCGCGCTCAGCCAGACGACCATCGCAACCACCGCGCTGGTCGCCAACGACAACCACAGCGCTTTGCTTTTCCCGATTCCGGAAGGTCTTGATTTGCTCGTTCTGCTCATGATTCGATCACCTCCTTCTGGCCCCGTCCGCGGGTGCGCGACGATCGCCGTATTGCATTGTTTGATACATGTTTATTTCCTTACCGGGCGTCGATTTCCTGCCAGCGGGTGTAGATTTCGTCCGGCCAGGTATTTTGAAAGTAAGCAATAATCGCGCGGGCCTCCTTCTTGTTCAGAACTTCGGAGAACCCGGGCATAGCGCCACCGAACGGTACGCCACCGGCGGCGATGGTCTGCTCCAGGACCCCCATCGGGTGATGCCAGGTATGCGCCGTACCATTGAGCGGGGGTGGCGGATAGTTGCCGTTCTCGTCGGCTTTGCGCCAATCGCTCGTGCCTTTGGCGGAATCGCCATGGCAATCGGCACAGTGAGCAGAAAAAAGGCTGCGGCCAAGATCGACCTGCTCGGCCGTATACCATCGTCCGTTTACGGTTGCGGAACCTGGCGTCTGAGGGTTGCAGCCGGCAAGTCCGCCGACCAATACCGCAACGTATATCAGCCGCGTTGTGATGACGGATTCAGGTGGGTTGGGCAGCAGCCCATATGAACATGACATCGAACAATCTCCTTCGCAGCTAACCGAAAAACGAGCGGGTTATAACTAGGAGACTGTTAAATCAGATAAATGCAATAAAGAAGATTGAGGGGTAGCCGGTGGCCTGGCCGAAGAGATACATCGCCAAAGTCAGGCGATACGGGGACACTGTCCATTACCGGTATTGCGACGATTGCTGGAACGATGCCAACTGGCAGGTCGCCAGGCGCGTCCTTCGCTTTGATCTGAACCGTTCGACCGTCGTAGTTGTAGTCATCGAGAAACGCGCACCGGGATGTTTCCACCTCGCAGCATGACGCGTCCCCGGCATGCATGTCATTGGATCCGTCAGCGCCGAGGGGCGGAATTTCTCCCGAAACGGCAGGTGCACCATGCGGACAGCCACTTTCCTGCATTTCGCCGAGCGCCATCGCGCAGGGCAACAAAGCCAGGTTCAGCCACGCCACAACGAAGAGTCCCATTGCGCGCCTAGCCCAAGGGATCTGTCGTTGTTGACTTGTGACCAATGAATTCAAGGATTTCTCTCTCGCAATCTCTGTTTTCGCCAGCGTATTATCGTTCATTCAATGGCACGTCGCCATCGGGAATCCTACGTATCTGATAACTACAAGATACAACCCGTATGTTTCAGATATGTTCAGGCCCATTGAGTTCCAAAAATCAGCGTCTTGGCGACCAAGTGAACGCACGCGTGGACGAAACGAAGTCAGGGCTTGAGCCTTTTCTTTACCATTTAACAAGTTGGGCGAGTTGGCAAACGTCGTGACCGAGATATCCGAATACGCGTTGGATCGCAAGGCAGTGCTTAGCTGGCGTTGTTGCCGAAGCGAGGGAAGCAGGCGAAAACCCAGCGTCAGTCTGCTTCCGAAACAATCGCCGTTGCCTCGATCTCCACCAGCAAATCCGGCGCAATCAGGGCTGAAACTTCGACCAGCGTGCACGCCGGCCGGATGTCGGCAAAACATTCCAGGTGCGCGCGACCGACCTGATCGGCAAAAGATGCGTCGGTGACGTACAAACGGGTCCGTACCACATCAGCCATCGAGCCACCGGCTTTGTTCAGCGCTGCCGAGATTTTTTGCAGAACGAATTGGGCCTGCAGGTAGGCATCGTTTTCGCCAACGATTTCGCCGTTTTCCGCTACTGCAGTGGTACCGGATACTTCGATCGTGTTGCCAATGCGTACTGCCCGCGAATAGCCGAATACGTTTTCCCATTTCACGCCATCGGAAATGTTTATTCGCTGATTCAACGAAGGCGTCTTTTTCTAGTCGACGTCGCGGCCGCTGATCAGTTCATCGAGCGGCGGCGCCGCGTGCCCGGGGCCCATGCGACCGGACTTCAGCCGGTCCACGTAATCGTGATACGCACGCATCGCCTGGCCGCCGAATATCCAGATGATCGGGATGTTGGCCAGCAGCATCACGCCGGTACCCAGCGAGGTCAGGTTGTCGAGCTGTTCATCCGTTCGGATATAACCCAGCGTTGCTACGATGATCAGCAGGCAGTAAATGACCTTGTAGCTCAGTACCGCGCGGTTACCGATCAGGAACACGATTCCCTGTTCGCCGTAATAACTCCAGGAAATCATCGTTGAAATCGCGAACAGCCATACCGCGAGCGTTATCAGCCATTTGCCGAGGCCGGGAGTCACCGAATCGAATGCCTTGGCGGTCAGGGTCGCGCCTACATAGGAACCATAAACACCGTTTTCATGCAGCACCGGTTGTACCCGCGATTCAATGGATTTCCAGTCGACAACCAGGATTCCGTTTTCGTCGACGATGGTGCCGTTCAGGCGATGCAAATTGTTGCCGCTGCCGGGATTCGCGTGCGCCTCGATGACCGCAAAAACCAGTTCTCCTTCGACCCATTCGCCTTCGTCTCGCGACGGAACAGCCTTGGTTTCCAGGCTCCATTCGTCAAGCGCGACCGACACCACCTCCGGCGGCACATCGTATTTCGCTTCCACACCGCGGTTCCAGACGCCGGTGGACAAGATGACCAGCGCCGAGAAAGTACATACGACCAGCGTATCGATAAACGGCTCGAGACCGGCGACGACGCCTTCGCGCACCGGCTCATCGGTCTTCGCCGCCGAGTGAGCGATGGGCGACGAACCCTGGCCCGCTTCGTTCGAGAACAACGCGCGCTTCATGCCGTACATGAATGCGTATCCCATCGTGCCACCGACAAACGCGCCGGATGCTTCGTGGCTGGAGAACGCCGATTTGACAATCAGCGTAAGCATGCCGAGGATCTGGTCCGAGTTGATGAACAGGACATAGGTCCCGGCAAGCAGGTAAAGCGCCACCATAATCGGCACCAGCCGCCCGGCGACCGAACCGATCCGCTTGATCCCGCCGATAATGACCGTCCCGACCAGTATTGCGAGGATAACGCCGCAGACCCAACTGGGAATGCCGAAATAGGCCTGGGTTATTTCACCAACGTTCCAGGCCTGGAACATGTTGCCGCCGGTAATTGCCGAGACCAGCAAGGTGATGCAAAAAACCGTGCCGATGAATTTGCCAAGCCCGGTCAGGCTGGGTTTCATTTTTGCCAGGCCTTTCGCCGCGACCCACATCGGTCCGCCATGCGGATTGTCGGGATCGTCGGTGTTCCGGTAAAGCATCGACAAGGTGACCTCGGTCAGCTTGATCGACATCCCGAAGAACCCGACTACCCACATCCAGAAAACCGCACCCGGCCCGCCAAGAGCGATGGCGAGCGCAACGCCACCGATGTTGCCCAGGCCTACGGTCGCGGACAACGCCGCCGACAGGGCCTGAAAATGGTTGATCGCGCCGGGGTCGTCCGGGTCGTCGTAACGCCCACGCAGGACGTGGAAGCCATGGGTCAGAGCGATGTACTGGCTGAACTTGGTCCGAATGGTAAAAACGATGCCGGTAAAAAGAACGAAAAACAGCACATAGTTGTGCCAGACGACTCCGTTGATAGCAGCGAGTACCTGGTTGAATTGATCCATCTGGTGGCTACCTTTATTGTTATGGCCGCATTATTGCGGTGCAGCGTATGTTTCTGTGTAGCGCCTAATAATGTCGGCTCGAGCAGACAGGTGCAAGCGGGCTCAAAAAAACACCGGGGTTATTTGCAAGCTATCGAATACCCGTAGGAGGGCCTTCAGGCCCGATACAGGCCCCTACCACCGCCCGGAGACAGCCTACTAACGTTCTAACGCTCCAGGATCGCGGTAACGCCCATGCCGCCACCGGTGCAAATCGAGATCAGCCCACGGCCGGTGCCTTTTTCAGCCAGCAATTCGGCCATCGTCATCAACACCCGGCCACCTGTCGCGCCAAACGGGTGGCCAATCGCCACGCTGCCGCCCTTGACGTTCAGTGTGTCCCGGT
>BFAU01000241.1 GCA_008975185.1 bacterium MnTg04
TTGATTAAGGAATAGGCCCAGTGCCACTGGTTGCTAGACAGAATACAGCACTAAAAGGGGTGGGAGGTTTTACCGAAGTTCGCGCCTAAAAGAGTGGCAGGGTTCGGTCAAATCCGGACTTAAAAGGGTGGCGGGTTCGCAGAGGTTCGGGCAAATATGGTGGAGCAAGATAGACAGTAGCCCCCAAAATCGGCGAGCTATTTTATTGACGTTTTTATTCCAGCGGCGGCAGGCCCAGGCGCTGCCGTAAGAGTGGCCGAGTCTTATCCACAATACCGACGATCAAATTCTGAAGCAGCTCGATCCCCTGCTCCCGACTCTCGGCTTCCTCTTCCAGCCAGCTTACACCGGATGAAATGAGTTCGGCGCCATCCTCGGTAATCAGATAGATGGCCATGTGGGCAACTGCAAACAGGTCTTTCCCGCCCGAAGTACTGATCTCCCCGGCAAAGGCCTCAATGTCAGAATAGACTTCGGGAGAGAACTCCTCTCGAACGGACTCCAGTGTCGATCCGGCTCCGACCGCTGCAGGCCTCAACATCAGAATGGCCTGAATCCCCTCCTCAGCCAGACGTTCGGCAAAACCAGCATCGTCCACCCCGGTAGTATCAGGCAGAAAGTCATAGGTCGTAATCGCGTCGTAATTGTGCTCACGGAATTTCGCGGCCAGACTCTCTTCAAAATCAGCCCTGGCGGCGGGGTCGTCAAGCAGGCACACCACAGCGGCTTTATACAGGACGACTTCTTGGGATACGGCGACGTTCAAAGAGAAGACGCCAACGAGTGCGACGAGAGCTATTTGCCTGATCATAAATCCTCCGGGGTCGAGTGTAGATTAGCAGACCTAATCCAAGTATAGGCCAAAGAAAAGCCCCGCAAGAAACGGGGTTAGAACACTATATGGTGGAAGACTGGCCAGCAGGTCTACGCCAAAAGCGTGACTTCGTCTGTCGCGGTTTTGAGTCGACGGTGATCCATTCGATGCACTTATGGACGGATGTTCTCGATCAAAAGCGCAGGCGAATCCAATGCCCTTCCGCCCGACGCATCAGCTCATCCTCACTGATTTTTGAATCGTTCCAAAGTCGCAATCCATTCTCATCATCGGAAAGGTGAAACAACAACAGGTTTTCACCAAGGATTTTGAAGTTGGTTGGATCCAAAGGCAATATTTTACCCAATGCCAGGCTGTAAGGACACGTCCAGTACTTGGGCCGATACTTGTTGGGGTTCTTCTCAAATATTTCGACTTGCTCCCGTGACGCCAAATAGTACACCTTTCCGTCGTGTTCTACGGCGAATGCGGGGCTACCTAGCTCAGCTTTATTCTTCGTGAAATAGGACACCGGACTATAACCACCGATGGCTGGTGTTGCATCGAGGGTGCCTGCATTTTGCGCCGGTACAGAACCGCTAAACAGTGCTCCTAGCAACACCGCCGATAATACTGTGAATTGATCGAATTTAACCAACATGACAAACTCCTGGCCAGTATACACCCGGTCCTGTTCCTCGACCTTTTCACCGGCCAGCCAAGCCTAGTTCCTGAAACCGGGCCATTAAGCCTTTGGGTGGCTTCAGACCAGCCAGGGCGGGTAATCAAAACGTGTGCTGAATGTCCGCTCTTGGCTGCGATTTCAACGACCGCTATCGATGAAAGCAGACGTTAAGTGGCCCGCCCTAAATGCGCACGTCGGTCCAGGTGTCGTCATACGAGGCTCGCGTTTGGCCACGGCCCGTTAGCGAAACGGCGGCCCGCCAATCCAGGACACCAGGGACAGGCGGGTTCCCTTGGTCACCGGTCGCACACGATGGGCCAGGTATGAGGGAAACGCGATCAGTGAACCACGGCTGCGTGGAGCGAGTTCGTCTGTCGCCGAAAGAAATTCGAGCTCGCCGCCTTCATAATCCGCCGGATCGCTCAACTGCACGCTGAGGCTCAGTTTTCTGCTTGAATAAGTGCCCGGCCCGAGATCGAGATGCCAGTCATAGTGGCCTCCCGGCTCGTAGGTAGCCACCTGGATGCCATCATAGAAGCCGGTTAGTTCAAAGCCGTATCCGCGGTTCAGTTTCATCAGTGCATCTTCCAGGAAATCGAAAAGCCAGCTGGATTCCTGTGATGGCCAGATAAAGCGCACGGTCGAGTCCCTGCCTTCATCGGTTTTCAAATCAGCCCCCGTTTTTCCTTCCAGCCGTGGCGAATTCTCCGCGAGCGCGATTACACGGTCGCACATATCGGGGCTCATCAGGCTCTCTACGAACGCAACCTGTGCGGCGGCGTCGTTGGTGCGCCGGCTAAGATAGGTTTTCAAAAGGCGGGAAGGTTGCATTTTCATCGTCTCTTGCGGCCCAGTTCATCCTGCAAGTCGTGCTTGCGCAGCAGGGCGCGCAACTGGTGGTAGCTCAGACCCAGTAATTTAGCAGCTTCGGACTGCCTGAATCTCGCTTTTTTCATCGCTTCGCGAACCAGGTGGACTTCCATTTTGCCGATCGTTCCCTTCATGTCCAGCGGAAAGTGGGTTTTCGTCGTTGCTGGTTCGAGCGGATCGATCGTGCCTGCCGGCGCGTGTTTTGCACTGGGAAACCGGCGTCCCGGGACGGGCATTCGGCCCGGAATATAGGGCGAGTCGAATGGATCGAAAACGATGCTGGTCACCGGCTTGTCGGGTCGTTCGGACCGGTAAACGGAGCGCTCAACCGTATGTTTTAATTCGCGCACATTACCCGGCCACCCGTGCCTCAGCAGTGACGATGCGGCGCGGTGTGAGAATCCCGGGAAAAAGTCCCGTTTCAGCTCACCGACAATATTGATGGCGAAGTGATTCGCCAGCGGCAGGATGTCCTCTTCCCTGGCGCGCAGCGGCGGCACCGCAATGACATCGAAAGCCAGCCTGTCGAGCAGGTCCGGGCGAAACCGGTTTTCCCGCACCAGCCTGGGAAGATCCTCGTTACTGGCCCCGACTATGCGGATATCGACATGAATTGTTTCGGTGCCGCCTACTCTCTCAAATTCCCCGTATTCGATAACCCGCAATATTTTCTCCTGCATGCGCAGCGATATCGTTGACAGTTCGTCCAGGAAAAGCGTGCCGGTATCGGATCGTTCGAAGCAGCCGAAATGGGTGCGGACCGCGCCAGTGAACGAGCCGGCCTCGTGGCCGAACAATTCACTTTCCAGGATGCTTTCCGTCAGCGCCGCGCAATTCAGTTTGATCAGCGGTTTCTCCCAGCGACCAGACAGGTAATGCAGGCGGCTGGCAATCAGTTCCTTGCCCGTACCCCGTTCTCCGATAACCAGGACGGGCTTGCTCAATTCGGCAGCCCGCGACACATGCTCCTGCATTTCGAGGAAAGCAGGGGCTTCGCCGATAATCGGCGTGGATTCGGGTCCGCGTATGGTCATAATAGTCAGAATAGCTAAATAACGAGTATAATACCAATAATATGGTGAAAAAAACCAATTGCCATAATCGATGTGATAGCGATATTCACCGATTTACCTTTATTAAACATGTTGTTACCTGGATAAAGGAAATTTGGCACGAAATTCGCACTATTCCAATTGAGAGTGACAAATACGACAAATCGATCTGATTGAGGACGTTTCCATGGGTATTTTTTCAAGATTCAGCGACATCGTGAATTCCAATATCAACTCCATCCTGGACAAGGCGGAGGATCCAGAAAAACTGGTTCGCCTGATGATCCAGGAGATGGAAGACACGCTGGTCGAAGTTCGCTCCACCGCCGCGCGGGCCATTGCCGACAAGAAAGGACTGAATCGCAAGCTGGCGGCATTGGAAAAAGAGGAAAAAGAGTGGCAGGACAAGGCGGAACTCGCGGTCAGAAAAAACAGGGACGACCTGGCCAAGGCGGCGCTGGCGGAAAAATCGCGAGCGGCTGAAGCGGTCGCGAATCTGCGTCAGCAGTACGAACTCATCGAGGAGGGACTGGCGAAGCTCAATGACGATATCGCACGCCTTGAAATAAAAATTGCGGACGCCAAGAACAGGCAAAAAGCACTGTTGATGCGGCATCGTACAGCCGGAAACCGGCTTGAGCTAAGAAAGAAAATCCATGATTACAAGATCGATGATGCCCTGGTTCGTTTTGAGAAATTTGAGCAGAAAATGGACAACCTGGAGGGTCGCGTAGACTCTTACGATCTGGGATTGCAAAAAGATCTCAGTCGGGAGCTTGCTAACCTGGAGAATTCCGAGGTGGTGGAAGCGGAACTGGCGGCTTTGAAAAAGAAAATACAGCAGGCGGAAAAATCCGCCTGAAACGAGCTTTTGAAATCAGGAAGAGGAACTGATGATCGAAACCCTGGCAATTATTTCGCTGGTCGTTATCGCGCCACTGGCGATCATTCTGCATTACGTGACGAAGTGGAAACAAACGGGGGTTCTTAGCGGAGAGGATGAGAAAATGCTGCAGGACCTGTGGGATATCTCGCATCGTATGGAGAGCCGCGTCAATACGCTGGAGACCATTCTGGACGAGGAAATTCCTGACTGGAGGTCGAGAGCGTGACAAAAGGGCAATGGTTTCGAGGAGGAACACATATGCTTTACAGGGATCGGGAAAACGGCATGATCCTCGGGGTCTGCGCCGGAATTGCCGAAAGGTTCGAATTTAATGTACTCGGTGTGCGCATACTCGCGGTAGTCGCAATGGTCTGCCTGGCTTTCTGGCCGGTCATTGTGGCCTACGTGGCTTTCGGCTTGTTGCTCCGCGACCGTCCGCTTTATTATTACGGGCAGGACTATGAGCAACGATTCTGGCGTTCCAGTGATCGGGAAATGGAGTGAGCATGAGTAATTATCGGGAGTTTCCAACGCGGCGCTTTTTCCGTGACCCAAAGCACGGGATTTTTGGCGGGGTCTGCGCGGGTCTTGCCAATTACTTCGGCTTTGATGTGACTGCAGTCCGGCTGGTTACTTTCTTCAGCATGCTGTTTTTCCAGACGCTGATCCTGGTTTATATCCTGCTGGTTTTTATCGTGCCGCGGCAGCCAAATACACCGGAAAGAACGACAGCGGAAAGAGCATTCGACCGGGCGATGAGACGCGCGCCGAAGGCGACATTTTCGGAAGTGCGGTATCGATTTCGCGATCTCGAGGTGCGCCTGCAGAAAATGGAGCGTTACGTGACCTCGAAACGATTTCAACTGGACCGGGAATTTGACAAATTAAGAAACCAAGAGTGAAGCTCCGATAGGAGAAATTATGTTTAGCGACCTGTTTTTAATCGCCCTGATTCTATGCTGTTTTTTTTGCTTTCGCGGCCTG
>BFAU01000242.1 GCA_008975185.1 bacterium MnTg04
GAACTTTCCCCCATCACCCAGCGTACGGCGTCGATCACATTGGACTTGCCGCAGCCGTTCGGGCCAACGATTCCCGTCAGGTTGCCTGGAAAAAAAATGGTGATCGGGTCTACGAAAGACTTAAAACCCGCCAGCTTGATTTTGCTGAGTCGCATATGCCCTGACGCCAATCCCTGAGGCTGATGGTTCCTTGCCAAGCGGTAGTGTAAAGTAATTATTGTTGAATGAATACGCCTTGATTACCTGATTCGGAGACCCCGATCCCGATGCCTGTAAACCCGCAAAAACCCAAGCCGGCCCGCCCCGTCCGCGGTCTCGAGACCTTCGCCAACCCGAACCCCGCTCGCGACTACACCATCCGAATCCGGGTTCCGGAGTTCAGCTGCCTGTGCCCAAAAACCGGACAACCCGACTTCGCGACTTTACACTTCGAGTATATTCCTGAAAACCTTTGTATAGAGTTGAAATCATTGAAGAATTATATTTGGTCATATCGCAACGAAGGCGCATTCCACGAAACAGTGACCAACCAGATTCTCGACGATTGTGTCGCCGCGATCGATCCCCGATACATGTGCCTGACCGCCGATTTCAACGTGCGGGGCGGCATCTATACGACCGTCGTCGCGGAACACAAAAAGCCCGGCTGGCAAGCGCCCATGCGGATTGCAACCTCCTGATATTAAAGCTGTTTTTTCAGCAAAAAGCTGGCTCTGGACAGCGGCTCCGAGGGATGTATAATGCCGCGTTCGGCATTTGCCGAAGATGGAGATAGCGCATTGCCCGCCAGGAAGAAAACCGCTGCCAAAATTGCCGCCAAAAAAAGGGCGAGCAAGAAAAAGAGCTCCAGGAAAACGGCCAGGAAGGTCGGCAAGAAGACCGCGCCGGTGAAAAAAGCGACGACCGAAAAAACCACCAGGAAGAAAACCTCCAAGAAGAAGGCCACCCGCAAAAATATTACTGCGAAAAAAAAGCTGGTGAAAAAAGCCGGCGCCGGCAGGAAAAGGCTGGCGAAAAAGACGACGGCCAAAAAGAAAACGAAGAAAAAGACCGCGGCCAGGACCAGGACACGGCGCAATCAATTGATGACCGGACCCTTACACGGTTTCCAGCCGTACAAAGCCAGGCGCGGCGAGCAGTATATGAACGCTGGCCAGCTTGGTCATTTCAGGAATATCCTGGCGGCCTGGCGGCAGGCGTTGATGGAAGAAGTCGACCGGACTGTCGATCACATGAAAGACGAGGCCGCCAACTTCCCCGATCCCAATGACCGCGCCACCCAGGAGTCGGAATTTGGCCTCGAACTGAGAACACGGGATCGCGAACGCAAGCTGATTCGGAAGATATCACAGGCCCTGACCCGCATCGAGGAAGGCACCTACGGCTATTGCGATGAAACCGGCGACGAGATCGGGCTGAAACGCCTTGAGGCGCGCCCGGTCGCGACGCTGTGTCTGGATGCACAGGAGCGCCGGGAAATGGCGGAACGTCAATACCGGGATCGGGACGACCGCTATCGCTGACCCGGCTGGGCAAGACACAATCGGGGCTCTGAGATGAATTCCCAGGGCCCCGATTTGTTTCCGGGCTACATCGGCCGATTCGCCCCCTCCCCCACAGGCCCGATGCATTTTGGTTCGCTGGTTACCGCATTGGGAAGTTGGCTCGATGCACGCGCCAACCAGGGAACCTGGCTGTTGCGGATCGAGGACATCGATCCCCCACGCGAGCACGCCGGTGCAGCCGACAGCATCAAGGGAACTCTTGACGCACTGGGACTGCACTGGGATGGGGAGGTTATTTTCCAGGGCCAGCGCCTGGCATATTTCGATCGCGCCCTGGAGGTGCTGGCCGAAAAGCAACTGCTCTATCGCTGTGTGTGCTCCAGAAAATCAATCAGGGAAACGGTGGACGAACCCGGTCAGACCGCCGGCATTTACCCCGGAACCTGCCTGAACCGGGTACCTGAAAACGGTCAGGCCCACAGCCTGAGAATCAAAACCAGCGGCGTACATATCGAATACGCGGACCGGATCTACGGCAATTTTACGGAAAACCTGGCCACACGATGCGGTGATTTCATCGTAAAACGCCGCAATGGCCTGCATGCATACCAGCTAGCGGTGGTCGTCGACGATTTCCGGCAGGCCATAACCCATGTGGTCCGTGGCGCGGACTTGCTGGACAATACCGGCCGCCAGACTTACCTGCAGTCGGTTCTGGGCTACCCCCGACCGGCCTATATGCACTTGCCGGTCGTCTTGAACAGCGCCGGCCAAAAATTGAGTAAACAAACCGGCGCCCATCCGCTCGCCGATGACACCTTGTCTGATTCGTTGTTTTCCGCCCTGACATTTTTGCATCAAAACCCGCCTGCCGAGCTCTCAAAGGCATTGAACTCGGAAATTCTGGAGTGGGCAATGGCGAACTGGCGACCAAGCTTCATAAGGCACGCCGCATTGGCGAAAAATGCGGGCTAGCGAATATTTTTCCGTATCGCACAAAAATGTACTATGCTTCCAGCATGCCAGACTCCTTTGTGCAACCTGGTGCAGCATTACGGCGCAGCAAAATCGCCGCAAATCTTGACACGTTGTCCAGAAAGAGAAAAAAATGAATGACAGCAGCAGCCGAATAATAAAAAAATACCCGAACCGCAGACTATACGACACCGAGGAAAGTCGATACATCACCTTGGCTGACATCCGTCGGCTGGTCCTCGAAAAAACCGGTTTTGTCGTGATCGACAAAAAATCACAGGAAGATATTACCCGAAGCATTTTGTTGCAGGTGATCGCCGACCAGGAAGGCCACGGTGAACCCGTTATGAGCCAGGACTTCCTGGCGCAGGTCATTCGGTCCTATGGCGGCACGATGCAAAGTATGATGAGCAGCTATCTGGAACAGAGCCTGCGTCTGTTTATGACCCAGCAACAACAGATTCGGGACAAGGTAAAAGATGTGGTCGGCGTGGATCCCGTTGGCGTAATGACGGATATTGCACAAAAGAATTATGAGCGCTGGAAGTCGGTCCAAAACGAGATTTTCCGCACACTGACCGATATCAGCGGACAGGGAAGCGATCGAGACAAAAGCCGCCACGATAAGGATGACGACGACAACGATGATCGTCCGGCTGCGTAGCGGCCCACGCGCCTAGCAGAAATTCTGACCGCCTTTCACAGGTCTGTCGTTTTGGCGGCCAGACCGCCGCCATCTGCGATACCGATTCGATCAAGAAAATTGCTAAACCCAGGCTGGGTCCTGATGTTGTCGAAGGCCGGATTGACCCCAAGGAAAATTACCGCTCCGTGTCTGTCATTGATCGAGCGATCCAGCCATTCATATGCGTTTTCGGTATCGCACATCGCTGCGTATGCGCGGGCGAATACCCAGGGGGCCACGTATCGCTCGGCGCTCAGCGCCAGCAGTTTTTCAAGTTGCGAATTCGCTTTGCCATGGTCGCCGGTCACCGCGGACACAAAGACTGCGCTGACCAGAACCTGGGTGTTCCCGCTATCAAGCTCCATCGCTCGCCTTATGTGTTTTTTTGCAGCCAGTGATTCACCCCGGAACGCATAAGCTTCCGCCAGCCTCAGGTACGCAGGAACAAAATGCTCGGCGATCCCCAGCGTTTTTTCCCATTGTTCGATGGCTTGTTCATACCTGCGGCCGAAAAAAAGAAAATCGCCGACATTCATCGATACGCCTACGTCCAACGGGTCCAGCCGCAACGCAGTATGAATCTGCTCCATAGCCGCCTGTTGCTCGCCGACGACCACCAATAAATCGCCCAGCCCTATCCTGCCTATGATCTGGCTGGGATTTTGCGCAATGCTGGCCTGAAAAATAGAGCGGGCGGAAACAAAATCCCATTCAAAAAACATCTTTATCGCCGCCATGCCCGACAGCGCCGCATATTCCTCGTCATCCAGGCGCAAGGCCGCTGCAAAGTAACGCTTCGCCTGCGGAAAACATTCTTTCGCCGGCAAGGACCCGTAGATTCCCTGGATAAGGAAGACCTCTCCCATTCCGACCAAACTTGGTACGTGGTCTGCTTCTTGTTTGATCGCATCCGAAAAATACTGCAACGCGGCCTGAAACCCCGGTTGCGTGCGCTGGCTGAAAAAATGGCGGCCTTTCAGGTATGCCCTGAGAGCCCTGGAATCAACTGGTATGGCGGAATCCAGGCGTTTCTTTTCCGCCGCGCTGATCCGCGCACCGATTTCAACCGAAACTATGCAGGCAATTTCGTTTAGCAAACCGATGAAGTCCTGCACGGGTCGTGTATAGGTCTCGGCCCAGCGATGATGGTCGGTCAACGGGTCGATTAACTGCGCGACGACCTGCACGCTCTGATCGGAGAGCAACACCGATCCTTCGATAATGTGCGCAACCTGGAGTTCGCGGCCAATTTGCCGCAAATCTTTGTTTGTTTCCCGGTATCGCATAATCGTCGTGCGGGAAATAACACGCAGAGAATGAATACCCGCCAGCTTGGCTATCAGGACTTCGGTTAATCCATCGGCAAAATAATCGTTATCCGAGCCCGCGCCCATGTTGCGAAAAGGCAATACTGCGATCGACCCAGGCACAGCAGGAGAATCAGCTGATAAAGCGTTCTGATACCCCGGCTGCTCTGACTCGTCGCGTGAGATACCTTTCGGGCCAAACTTGAAAAACCAGGAAAGTATCAGTGCTACCGGGAATCCTGCGAAAGCGAGCGCAACCAACACCTGCATTATCCAGTCGGGCGCTTTGTAGGTTTGCACGACAACGCCGGCAGCTTCGACGACCAGCCAGGCGCCAGCCGCATAGAACGCACCCGCTTCAAATACCTTGCGGCGTTTCAGCTCTCTGAATAAAGAGACAAGCGGATTAATTTTCTTTGTCATCCAGAATACAAACGATCCTGTCTGCTACTGAGAGTTATTTTAACCGAAAGAGGTATTTTCGCCCTGTCTAAGGTCGGTAGACGAAAAAGGAGCCTCGCGGCCCCTTTTCGAGTCTTGCATTGTGCCTGCGGCGAATGCCTACTCGGCATCCAGGTCGCGCATGCTCAGG
>BFAU01000243.1 GCA_008975185.1 bacterium MnTg04
TAAACGGAGGCCAGCGAGAGTCCTCCCGTTCTGCCAGAGACTCGTTTGCGACGCGTTGATAGCCCCCGGTAATCAGGCGCTGCCAAAACGGATGATCCGGGAAGGCGGTCTGGATCAAAACCACACCCGGCCGCGATTCGCGGCCGGCACGCCCTGCAACCTGGACAATCGACTGGGCCAGACGCTCGCTGGACCTGAAATCGGTACCGAATAGTCCCTGGTCTGCGTTGATGACGCCGACGAGTGTCAGTTTCGGAAAATGATGACCCTTCGAGAGCATCTGCGTGCCGATGAGAATGTCAGCTTCGCCCTGCTCCGCCGCAGCCAGCGCTTCCTCAATCGCACCTTTTTGTTGCGTGCTGTCGCTGTCAATTCGCCGGACCCGATAATTGGGGAATCGTTGTACCAACGCCTCCTCGAGTCGTTCGGTTCCTTCGCCGAGCGGTTTCACGGCAGCGCCGCACTCCGGGCATTGTTCAGGTAGTGGCTTACTGGCACCGCAATGATGGCAGCGCAAGGAGCGATCACGTGCGTGCACGGTCAACCGCGAATCGCATCGCTCGCACTCCGCAATATGGCTGCAGGCTGCGCAAATCAGGGTTGGTGCAAATCCGCGCCGATTGAGAAACAACAAAACTTGCCCGTCGGCGACGATGTGATCCTCGATGGCCGTGGCAAGCGGTTCGCTCAATCCTTCGGCGGCAGCGGCACGGTTCAGATCGACGAGTCGCATGGAAGGTGGCTTGGCGCCACCGGCACGCTCGGGCAGCAGCAGCTGCGTGAAGTTTCCCTCGCGGCAATTTTGCAGTGATTCCAGGGTAGGCGTTGCCGAGCCGAGAATTACGCGGACGTCGCGGTGCTTGGCGCGGGCGATCGCAAGGTCGCGAGCAGAATAGCGCAATCCTTCCTGTTGCTTCAGAGATTGATCGTGCTCTTCATCGACGACGATCAGCCCGAGATCGGGCATTGGCGTAAACACGGCCGACCGTGTGCCCACAACGAGTTTCGCCAGCGCCTGGCGCGCATTGCGCCAGGCGGTCAGGCGGTCGACATCGCTAAGTCTCGAGTGCAGCACTACCGGCTCGATGCCGAGCCGCTGTCGCAGCCGGGCAACCAGTTGCGGCGTCAGGCCAATCTCGGGCACAAGAATCAATACTTGCCTGTTGTCGGCCAACACATCACGTATCACCTGCAAATACACCTCGGTTTTGCCACTGCCAGTAACACCATCGAGCAGAAAGGTTGCGAATCCCTCCTGTTGTCGAAGCATCGCAACGGCGGCGCACTGATCGTCGTTTAGTTCGGGTCCAGGAGATGCTGCGACGTCGCACTGTAGTGGTTCGGCATCCGCTTTCGCGTCGAAGCGAACGATCATGCCTTTCTCCAACAGTGGTTTAGCTGCGCGTCGCCAGGTCGGTATCAATTCGGTCAGTGACTCGATATCGATGCCGTTTCCGCCGGCGTCGCGAATACTCTCAAGCAATTCAGCCTGGCGCGGAGCACGCCTGGCCAATTCTTCGACATCAGCCGAAGCGCCCGCGTCGCTGATCGCAACGAAAGCCAGAGTCGGGAACAGCGGCTTGCCCTGCCGCAGCAATGCGGGCAGTGCTGCTGCGACTACTTCGCCGATTGGGTGGTGATAATAGTCGCTGGTAAACGATATAAGCCGCAGGTCCTCGGCCGATAGTACCGGCTCGTCTTCGAGCGTCGCCAGGCACTGCCGAATCTTTCCAGTTGGCAATTCGCTGCTGTCGGATTGCGCCATGACTACGCCAATTTTTTCACGCCGGCCGAAAGGCACAATCACCCTTGAGCCAGGCCGGATTGCGGCAATACCGTCGGGTGGCAGATAATCAAACAGGCGCGACAGTGGCACGTTGACGGCAATTTTCAGAATTGTTGGGTTAGTCACAAAAAAACCAATAAAAACAATAGGTAATAGGTGTTGATTTCACATAATGCAACGTGAAATCGAACCCCCTGGGTTGTCAACCGGACGCAACGCCCGGCGTTATATAAGAGTGACACGTTTTTGACCGTGTCGTGGAGTCAAGAGGACTGCGAAATGGATCATGCTGTTTGGCCGACAAGGAGTGACGCGGTATGAGCGCCTGCGCAGCTGTTTTTGCGGTATCGTGCACTCGCGAACCATCAACGAGGGCAAGCACGCTGCCACGCGAAAGCCAACTTAATCAGTTCCTTGCCGACGTTGAGCGACGTGCTCTGCGTATTGCCGAGATCGCTGTCCGCGATCGCGACGAAGCGCTTGACCTGGTGCAGGACGCGATGATCAAGCTCGTCAAAAATTACGCGGGCCGGCCGAATGATGAATGGACGCCGCTGTTCTACCGCATCTTGCAGAACGGAATTCGTGACTGGCATCGGCGCCAGAAAGTTCGTAACCGCGTGATGGTCTGGTTCGGACGTGGTGGCTCGGGCGACGATGAATACGACGCGGTCGCCCAGGCACCGGATCTTGCCGGCCGGACGCCGGACGAAGAACTGCAAATGGGTGAAGCCATGCAGCGGCTGGAAACAGCAATACAGGCTTTGCCGGCGAGACAACGCGAAGCATTTATGCTGCGCACATTTGAAGGACTTAATGTTGCAGGAACGGCCGTTGCCATGGGGTGCAGCGACGGTAGCGTCAAGACACATTATTCCCGGGCAATACACACGTTGCGGGATAAGTTGGGAGAACACTGGGTATGAACGAATCAAGAGAAAACAAGGCGAAGGAACTGTTCGACGACAGCGTTGATCGGCTTGATGCCGCGACGCTTTCGCGACTTAACCAGGGCCGGCATGCGGCGCTCGATGCCTTACAGGGATCTCGACCGGTGGGCGCATGGGGCCGCTGGATTCCGGCTACCGGGGTTGCCGCTGCGGTGCTCGTTGCCGTCATGGTAGTGCGTGGCCCGAATGCGGTTGATTTGCCAATCGTGTCGGTTACAGATTTCGAGATTCTGCTCGAGGGCGAGAGCCTCGAGATGCTTGAAGATCTCGAGTTCTACAGTTGGCTTGAGGCATCTGACCTGGAAATGAACGGTAATGTCAGTTAGGCGAGTACTGCTTGGAGCAATGTTGATGGTTTGCAGCTTTATGGTTGCGGCCGACGAGGAATTGCCCGAGATAGAATTTATTGAGTACCTGGGGCTTTGGGAGGATTCGGACGAGGACTGGGTGTTATTCAGCGATTCGTTCAATTCCGACACAAGGGCCAAAAATGAGGAGCGGAGCGATCCCGCACCGGAAGGTGAAGAATCGACGGAGAAAGATGATGAAAGTTAAATACGCAATTGCAGTCGCAGCCATACTCGTTTGGGGGGTTGCGATTGCCGATAACGACGGCGTCAAGTGGAACAACTTGAACGAGGATCAGCAGAAGGTGCTGAATCCTTACGCTGATGGCTGGGACCAGCTTGAACAGGAACGGCAAAATAGGCTGTCGGTGGGCGCTGATCGCTGGACTCGCATGTCGGATACAGAGCGCAGCTCCTCGGAACAGCGCTTCAAACATTGGCGCACCCTGACGGATCAGCAGCGCGAGCAGGTTCGCAGGCGCCACACGGAGTACCACAGGATGTCGCCGGCCGACCAACGACGCATAAAGGAAAACTTTCGCCGCTTCCAGGACATATCACCAGAACGACGCAAGCAACTGCGGGACCGGTTTCGTCAGCTTTCTCCGGAACAGCGCCGGCGACTGCACGATCGTGCGACGGACCGGCGGCCGAAGGCGACATCCCGGGACTAGACTGTAGGAGCGCCACTTGAGGCGCGAAATATTGTGGCCCAGGGGCCGCTTCAACAAAGGACGCTAGCGAGCGTCCTTTTTTTTGATAGAGTACGCCGCAAAGTTAAGCCGGAGACAGGTTAATGAGGATCGGTGTACCGAAAGAGATTCATGCGGGCGAGAGACGCGTTGCGACGACGCCCGAGGTTGCATCTCAACTTATCGGAATGGGATTTGACGTTGCGGTAGAAAAAGACGCAGGTGCCAGGGCGAGTTATTCCAATGAAGCTTATTCGACAGCAGGATGCGAAATCGTCGCAACCAGTGAGGATCTCTGGAGCCAGGCGGATATCATTTTCAAGGTTCGCGCGCCCGAAACCGTTGAAGCGGTTCTGCTGAAAGAGCATCAGACGTTGATTTGTTTTCTCTGGCCCGCGCAGAACCCGGAGTTGCTCAAGCAGTTGACGGAAAGCGGTGGCACCGTGATGGCGATGGACAGCGTGCCGCGTATTTCGAGAGCACAGAAAATGGACGCGCTGAGCTCGATGGCAAATATCGGCGGCTATCGAGCGGTTGTCGAAGCAGCACAGCATTTCGGCCGGTTTTTCACTGGACAGATCACGGCCGCTGGCAAAGTTCCGCCGGCAAAAGTGCTCGTGATTGGTGCTGGCGTCGCTGGACTTTCGGCGATCGGCACGGCCAAAAGCATGGGCGCCATCGTACGCGCCTTCGACACGCGACCAGAGGTCAAGGAACAGGTTGAGAGCATGGATGCCGAGTTCCTCATGCTCGAATTCGATGAGGACGAGGATGGCGCGGGCGAAGGTGGTTATGCCAAAACCATGAGCCCGGAGTTCATCAAGGCTGAAATGGCGTTGTTTGCGGAGCAGGCTCAGGACGTTGACATCATCATTACAACGGCACTGATTCCCGGAAAACCTGCGCCAAGATTGATTACGGCCGACATGGTTGCCTCGATGAGAGATGGCAGCGTGGTTGTCGATCTTGCCGCCGAGCAGGGTGGTAACTGCGAGCTGACCGAGGCCGACAAGGTTGTCGTTCGCAACGGTGTATCAATCATCGGCTATACGGATCTGCCCAGCCGACTGGCTGCCCAGGCAAGCCAGTTGTATGGGACGAATCTTCGCCACCTGTTGACCGAGCTGAGTCCTGAGAAAAACGGCGAGATCGACGTCAATATGGATGACGAAGTCATTCGCGGCGTGACGGTCTGTAAGGATGGAGAGACGACCTGGCCACCACCTGCACCGAAGCTGTCGGCGGCACCGCCAAAACCGGCTGAAGCCCC
>BFAU01000244.1 GCA_008975185.1 bacterium MnTg04
AAAGTCTGCATTTATGGCGCCAGCTATGGCGGGTACGCGACACTGATGGGCCTGGTCAAGACTCCGGAGCTTTTTAGTTGCGGGATCAACTACGTCGGTGTATCCGACCTGGACAGACTGTACCTGTCAATAAAAAGGAAATATTCGGTCAGCGGTCAGGATAGCCGGGTAAACTGGTTCCACTGGGCCATCGGCGATCCGGACAAGGACAAGGAGCGATTCTATGAGACATCGCCGATCAACCACGTGGACAAAATCCAGGCGCCGTTACTGGTCGTTCACGGCGTGTTCGATCCGGTCGTGCCGGTAGAGCACGCCCGACGCCTGGCCGGCAAGTTGAAGTCAGCGGGCAAGGAGTTCGAGTATCAGGAAAAACGCTACGAAGCGCATGGCTTTCGCACGCCGGCCAACCAGGCCGATCTGTATGACATGATCGATACATTCCTGGCAAAGCATATAAAATAGCCTGGCTGTTGCTACGTCAACAGCGGAAACGGGGGCCGGCTGGCCCCCGTTTCTCGTACCGCCTGTAGCTCAGAGATGGTCTTCGCTAATCCCTTCATGGGTTCCAGTGACAGCGATTTCCTCTTCGATAATGGTTTCCTTGACATGACCTTCGGCGCCGTGCATCCAGTGCACCAGCTTATCGGCAATCAGGAACAACAACCCACCGAAGACAGCGGCCGTGATCGCAATTCCGCCGAATATCGAAACGGCGTTGTTCACCATTTCCGACTCGTCGCCATGGCCGATAAACGACCCGATAAAACCGGCGACGTAGTTGGCCAAACCGGTAAAACCGAACCAGACCCCCATCATCAGCGACAACAACCGTAGCGGCGCCAGCTTGGTCACCATCGAAAGGCCGATCGGTGACAGGCAAAGTTCGCCCATGGTGTGGAAGAAATAAGCGCCGACCAGCCAGATCATGCTGGTCTTGGCGTTGACATCGCCACCGAGCTGAAGCGTGGCGCCGACCATGAACAGGAACCCAACCGCCAGCAGTACCAGCCCGATCGCAAACTTGGTTGGCGATGTGGGTTCGGCATCGCCCATTTTCAGCCACATCAGCGCGAACAGAGGTGCGAACACCACGATAAAGAGCGGGTTCAAGGACTGGAACCAGGTTGTCGGCACGGTGAATGAGCCGATGACCCGGTCGGTAAACTGATTCGCGTAGATATTCATCAGACCGCCGGCCTGTTCAAAGCCCGCCCAGAAAATGATCGTGAACACGCCCAGGATCATGATGACCTTGATCCGGTCGAACTCTACCTTGGTCAGTGGCTGTTTGACCTTCGGACCAACCTGGTCCGCCATGGCCTGTTTGGCGGATGGCACGACCCCGACCTCGCCCAGCAGTTTGCGAGCAAAAACCAACTGGACCACCAGCGACAGCACCATGCCGATCCCGGCGCAGACGAAACCCACCTGCCAGTTGCCGCCATACAGCGCAACAACCGAGCCAACCACGATACCGGACAGGAATGCGCCGATATTGATGCCCATATAGAAAATGGTGAAGGCGCCGTCGCGGCGATGATCGCCTTGTTCGTACAGGTCGCCGACCATGGTCGAGATATTGGGCTTGAATAGTCCGTTACCGCACATCAGCAATGCCAGGCCCAGGTAAAACGCCTGGGTTTCCATGCCCGGAATCCAGGCATGCGGTGTGCCCAGCATGAATTGCCCGGCCGCCATCAGCGTGCCGCCGATGATGATGGCCTTGCGCTGGCCCAGAACATTGTCGGCCAGCCAGCCGCCGAGCAGCGGCGTGATATAAACCAGGCCGGTAAACCAGCCATACAGTTTCAGCGCGTCCGCATTGGTCCACTCAAGACCAAAACCACCGTTCTCGCTGGTCTTGTCCACCAGGTACAAGACCAGGATGGCTCGCATCGCGTAATAACTGAATCTCTCCCAGAGTTCGGTGCCGAAAAGCAGAAACAGTCCTTTCGGGTGCCCGAAGAAAGTGCCCGTGTCAGGTGCTTTTACCATGCCCTGTTATCCTTCCTTTTATTGCTAAAACGATGCCGGTAGCCTGTCGCCTGAACGGACACTGTCTACCGGCCACAAAGCGGTCATTATAGCCACCGGAAACGCGTTTTCGGTCGCAGGCAACCATATTTTTCGGTTTCTGGCGGAAAATCCGGGTTCCAGGCCAACTCCCTGGGTTATGGATAAGAGAAAAGGCATTTCGTTCCGCCTTTATCCCGGATGTGCATACCCGGTCCAGCGCTTATTGCGCCGCAACAACCGCCGGTGGCAAGCCAGTCACCTTTCGCCTAAACTTGGCGGCCGCTGAAATAGGATAAGACACCAAGAGGGTTTTCATGACAAACAGAACCAGGCGAATCTCGATCTTTTTTGCAACCGTGGCGCTGGCCGCCTGTTCCGGCGGCCAATCGAACGAGGGTGCAAGCCAAACCGCAGAAACGAAACTGACGGCGGAAGAATTCATCGACAAGGTCAACCGGGAAACGGCGGAACTGAACAAGGAAAGCGGCGCCGCATACTGGGTGAACGCGACTTACATTACTCACGATACCAGTCTGCTGGCCGCAAAGGCTACGGAGAAAGGGCTGGAGTTTCAGAGCCGAATCGTCGAGGAATCCAAAAAATACGCTGGCGCCGAGATGGATGCCGACACCGCTCGCCAGATGAAGCTGATCACGGCAGGAACGACGCTGCCTGCGCCATCGAACAAGCGAGATCAGGCCGAACTGGCAAAAATAACCACCGAGATGGGTGATCTGTATGGCTCCGCCAAATACTGCCGCGAAGACGGCGAATGCCTGGCGGAAACCGATCTGATCAGGATCATGGCGGAGAACCGCGACCCCGCTGAATTACTGGATGCCTGGACCGGCTGGCGGACTATTTCTCCACCCTTGCGCAGCATGTACCAGCGCTTTGTCGAACTCGGCAACGATGGCGCCCGCGAAATGGGTTACGAAAACCTCGGCGACCTCTGGCGTGGCGGCTATGACATGGAATCCGAAGCGTTTGCTGCGGAAATCGAGCGTCTGTGGGGCCAGGTGGCGCCTTTGTATAACGAGTTGCATTGTTATACGCGCGCCAAATTGTCGGAGAAATACGGCAACGACGTCGTTTCGACCGATGGCCCGATTCCGGCCCACCTCCTCGGCAATATGTGGGCGCAACAGTGGGGCAATATTTACGACCTGGTCGAGCCGTTTCCCGGTGTAGGCCAATTCGACGTCGATGCCGCACTGGTTGAACAGGACTGGAGCCCGGTGAAAATGACCGAGACGGCGGAAAACTTTTTCCTCTCGATGGGCATGCCGGAGCTACCGGACACGTTCTGGGAACGATCGCTGCTGACCAAGCCGAGAGACCGGGACGTTGTCTGCCATGCCAGCGCCTGGCCGCTGGATAATGGCAACGATGTGCGTATCAAACAGTGCATAGAGCAGACCGAAGATTCGCTGGTCACGCTGCATCACGAGCTGGGGCACATTTACTATTTCATGATGTACAAGGGTCAGCCCATCCTTTTTCAGGCCGGCGCCAACGACGGTTTTCACGAGGGCATAGGCGACACGCTGCAACTGTCGATGACGCCCGGATACCTCAGGGAGCTGGGCCTGGTCGGCGAAACCCAGAGCGGCGACGAAGCGATGATCAACCAGTTGATGAAGCTGGCGCTGGACAAAATCGCATTCCTGCCATTCGGCAAACTGATCGACCAGTGGCGCTGGAAAGTGTTTTCCGGCGAAATCACACCGGATAGTTACAACCAGGCATGGTGGGACCTGCGCACGCAATACCAGGGTATCGTACCGCCGGTCGAGCGCAGCGAGGCTGACTTTGATCCGGGTGCGAAGTACCACATTCCGGGAAACACCCCGTACACGCGCTATTTCCTGGCGCACATCCTGCAGTTTCAGTTTCACCGCGCGTTGTGCGATACCGCCGGCAACGAAGGCCCGCTTTATAATTGCTCGATATACAACAACAAGGCGGCGGGCGAACGCCTGATGGCGATGCTGGAGATGGGCGCCAGCAAACCGTGGCCGGATGCGCTTGAAAATATCACCGGAACGCGGCAACTGGATGCCAGCGCAATTATCGATTATTTCGCACCGTTGATGGATTGGTTAAAGGTGCAAAACGACGGGCAGACTTGCGGCTGGTAGCCCACGCGCAGTCGAAATGAGAAGGGGTCGGACCCTGAGGTCCGACCCCTTTTTTCTATGTCGAATCCGCGTAGCAAATCAGATTTCCTGCCACGAACTCGCAGGTGGTTGGCGTTCCCGGGAAATGTTCCAGCGGAATACCCAGCAAATTGAGCCGCCCCAAAAACGTTTCCAGCGAGTCATGGTAACGGAAGTTGCCCCGATAGCCTTCCAGATCCTCGATGGTATCCGGCAAGCCATTCCCCTCCGGTCCGATCGCGGTGTCTTCCGTATAGCGCAATTCGAGTCTTATGCCAGTCAGACTGAACACCAGTTCGAATCGTGCTACGTGAAACACAGCCTCCGAGCCATCCGGAAATATAATCCTGATATCGGCGGTAAACCGCTTAAGAAAATGCTCGCCCAGGAAATAGGAAAATGCCAGTACGCGACTCGACAGGAAATCATTGTTGAGCCAATCCTGTACTGCCAACTGTGCCTGGATGTTCCCGTACATATCCGCTGCGCTTCTGACCGGGAACTTATTGGGTAAGCGGCGTGCGACGAGGCTGATTTTTTGAATTTCATCGAATGCCGCGAGGTCCGCCTC